>NZ_JAQISX010000099.1:0-843 GCF_028618425.1 Bartonella sp. ML70XJBT | reverse complement strand
ACATTGGTAATTTCTTTATTAATTTGGTTGCTAATCTCATTTTTAACATTCGTGATAGAAGTACCAACCCCAGTTAAAGCACTCGCTACATCAGGATAAACCTGATCTTTAGATCCGCCATCAGCATCGAAGATCTTGATCGTGAAAGTTGGATCTGTCCACGTACCATTCTCATACTTAGCACTACCACCGAAAGACTTGGCTATACTGTTCCCTAAAGCATGAAGCTGAGCACCCGTTATGGCTTCGGTTGAACCTTCACTGACATCCCCGTCGTGTAGACCGGAAAGTTTGCGAAATCCATTATCCTTATTTAGAATACTGATTTCACTGCCGCCGGTTCCTCTACCAATCGTGATAAGACCTGTTCCTCCATCACGCAGACTACGCGATAAAGTCATCTCTGTTGCTTGCTTAACAAGAAGATTGTCTCTTACATCTGCAATTTCATTATTTGTTGCCAAAAGTTGTGAACCATTGACCGCTTCCGTCGATTCTGCTGAGAGTGTGCCACTTCCAATGCCTGTGATCTTTTTACCGGCAGCATCAATGCCTTCAGTCGTTATTTGTGGACCACCCGTAATTTTTAAACCCATTGCATCTAAAGTATTCTCGCCGGCTTTTACGCTACCCAGCGTAATGTCCTTTGCCAGATCAAATTTTATGTTATTGTCACCCTCGCCTTCTGTAATGTTAAGGTTGTCACTTCCAGCTGCAAAATCTACCATGCTGTTTATCCCTACAGCTTTAGCATTTTTACCATCAACAGAGAGTTTCCAACCTTGATCCACATATTTTTTCAAGGATTTCAACTGCGCAACATTCACCGCATCAACATCTTCA
>NZ_JAQISX010000098.1:0-844 GCF_028618425.1 Bartonella sp. ML70XJBT | reverse complement strand
CACTGATGCTGTCCTGATAACCAAAGGTAACATGGAGCGCGCTGTTACTGGAGGGAATCTCTAAATCATTGCCGCTATCATCAAACTCTGCCTCGAATGTATCAGTTTCATTTCCCGCATGGTCTGTACAAGATATTGATTTATAATGATAATTTAGCGTTATTCATATTGAATTAGAACACCGAATAACGTAAGATTCTCTCATTTCAAATCTCTTTATCTTGAATCAATCAAAAGCACTCATTTGCACATCACAAGCGGGATGAGTGTGTGGATCAAATTTGTATAAGAAAGGAGTAAAAATGGTCCTTATGAACTGTCTTAATGCAAGATCTGTCGCAACATTGGGGGCTGGCAAATATAATGATGGTGCCGGCTTGTTACTCCATAAGCGTAAAGATGGTGGTGCTCAATGGATTTATCGCTATACCATTCACGGGCGCCGTCGCGAAATGGGTTTGGGTGCCTTAAGAGATGTCTTGCCTGAAAGCCCCTCATAACGCACCCAAACACTTTCCTTTTGCATGCTCTGTTCTGTCTTTTGCAAAACATCAACACCACCCGCCCGCAACAACAATGCTGCCCGCGCCCCTTCCGGCAATAAAGAGATGTGATACTCCCAAACCGGCTTGGTTTTGCCTAATGTTTGGCGAAACAATTGTGTATTCAAACGCCATTTCTTAAGCGCAAGATTGTTGAGACCGATCTTTGTTTTTAGCAATCCCGGCAAAGCCGCTTCAGCCAACTCAGCAATACTAAACCACTCTTTCATGGCTGCCCCCGTCTAATACGAACCGGAACCGCACGCATCGCTTTCAACCGCGCCGCAATCTCACGCTGTTCC
>NZ_JAQISX010000097.1:0-898 GCF_028618425.1 Bartonella sp. ML70XJBT | reverse complement strand
ATAATAGTACAGACAGGTGGTCCGATTGGAGACAAACAGACCATTGTTTCTCATGACAAAAATTTTATCCAGATGTTAAGCGATATTCAGGATGAAATAGATGATCAAACAGATGAGTATGTTGATCAAGTACAAAGGGCGATATTTTCGGCTATTCGCTTTTGTGAACGATTGCCTTTTTATTTCAATGAAAGCCGTGAAATTGTTTTTACCACTCTAAAGGGGAAAAGCCGTTATGGCGCAGAGGCACATCCCTCTATAACAGGGGCTGTTCGCATTGTTGATGCTTATATTTATGAAGATAATCACAGCAAAGCAAAGCTTTTGCAGGTAGATCCGCTTGTTATTGAGAATCTTGAGAATGATTGTAACAATGGTATGCCTACACGCTATGCTTATTTTGAACAAAAGCTTATTTTGTATCCAACACCAGAGCGTATCTATTCTATCAGGCTTATTCTTGATCCTGTGAGAATAAAAGATATTGAGAGCGCACAAGAAGCGTCCATATGGTTTTGTGAAGCCTATGAATTGATCAAAACCCGTGCAAAATATGAAATTTATACCAATATTATTAAAGAACCGCAGATGGCAGCGGCTGCTTTTGCTATGTTTCAAGAGCAACTCGATGCGCTGCAAATTGAAACATCACGGCGCAAGAATTTATTAAAAATTCAACACACGGATTTCTGATGACCTTTATCCCTATTGCTGAGTATAGACCAGATGTTGCATTTATTAATAGTGGTTATTCCAGTGAGATCGTGAACGTTTTGCCTGCACCAAATTCATATATTCCGTTTCCCATTGTGGCGCCGGTTTCAGATCCTTTTCCAGATGTGATTTTGGGAGTCTATGCTGTGCGCTCATTGGGTGGTGTGCGCATCATTGTGGGCGC
>NZ_JAQISX010000096.1:0-1012 GCF_028618425.1 Bartonella sp. ML70XJBT | reverse complement strand
AAAACCATTGTAAAATCTAGACGCATAGGGTTTTACTAAATTTTTAGTAAAATAATGCTGTTAAAAAAATGCTCTATTCTAAAGTTAACGCCCCCAGAATTGGGGTGGTTAATTTTGCCAACTCAAAATTGAGCTGCTCAATTTTTAAAGAAATTAGGTTTTAAAGAAAAATAAAAATCTAGATTTCACAGCAGAGCAAATCTTGAAAACTTAGCTTCTAAAAAGCGTTTGTTTATTTGTCTTATGAAATGCTACTTTTAAAAACCAACGCGCGTAAATGTAAAAACGGGTTTTGCTATAGACATTTCACTTAATACACATTTGCTTTTGATTGGATTGATAAAGCTAGCAAACGTTTTGATTTATTTGATAGGTTTTGATTTTAGAATGTCAGTTATTTGAAATTCACTCAGCTCAATTTTGAGCTTAGTATTTTAAAACGTTTTAAAGAAGCATTTTTATAATGCGTTTTGATTTAAATGAATCTCTTTAAAGAAAAGGACGTTATTCTAATACGTTTGATAGCCATAAAGCGTTTACAGTCTCTATAATTCATTCTCTCATTCAAATGAGTGAGTAAAAATCATATGCATCATTTATGATCCTTTTGATAAGTTTTCATAAAAACAATAGAACGCTTGCAATATGATACGTTTTGTATGTAAATACTTATGATTTGGAACTGGTTATTCCAAAGCCTCCATTGAAAAGCCGCGTCATATCGATTGGCACGGCTTTCTTTTTTGGAGTTATCTTTTTTATGATACGTTTTAAGGAATGCATCTTATAATGCGTTTATAGCTATAAGAAGGCGCCCCCGTTCTTTATTCTGTTTCATCAACAATCTTGACAAGGTTATCGCTTTCATAAACCTCATAATTTACGGGAACTTCCCTTACTTTGCTTCTCTTGGTTAATTTCGCATTGCCATAAGCACGACCCCAGACCTTAGTATAGAATAAAACCTTGGCATTGCCAAAAACAGAGCCATAAATTTCAGCACAACCGCCCA
>NZ_JAQISX010000095.1:0-1035 GCF_028618425.1 Bartonella sp. ML70XJBT | reverse complement strand
TTAACAAAGTGATTCTATTGTTGTCAATATGAATTTTACTCTTTTTTAACTTTTTTCATTTCGATACTTATCTAATTGAATCTAAAGTTAAAAAGCAGGCGCCCCCGCCGCGCCCGTGCGTTATTTAAGCAGCCTCATTAATGCTATGCACATTATCAAAAATAGGATTATAAGCTTTTAGCAATGAAACTATTGATTCAATTGGTTCAGATTGACCGAATTCTGTAATAATTGCTAAAATTTTTGTAAAATTTGGAATTTCGTTTTGTAATTTAAAAAACAAAACTTTTTCGAGAGCCCCCATAAGCTCTACTAAAGAAACGTGATAGTTATCTTCAGTATCAATATCAATATTTTCACTATTAGCTTCTTTACACACAGCCATCCACAAATCACATAAGAAATCGGTAGTGATGTTGATTTCATTTTTTTCTTTAGATTTCATGCTTGTAATCCTTAACGTAAAAAAGTTTTCAATTAACACCCTATAAGGGCGTCGGGCGTTGAAAACACGGCGTTAAGTCCGTCGTCACACTTTTCTCATAAAGAGTGTTGTATGGTGCGACCACACCCGACATAATCGTTATACGCTATTCAAAGCATAAAAGACAGCCAGTATTTTAAAGAATGGGAGAAACCTTATCGTAGTCTATCCGCTTAACGCAAGTGTTTTCAGCACTTGTCGATCTTTCTAAACGACCTTTTCTTTAAAGTCAATACGTATTTTTTATTTTTTTCACTTTTTTTCATTTTGGTTCTTACCTAATTGAATATCAAGCGCTTTTTCTAGCTCTCTGTCTATCTCATCACTGGATAATGGATAACCTCTCTCAAAATCATTCGTTATCTCACAAATCAATTGATCATCTTTTGTACGTTTTTTGATTTTTGCATTTACCTCATCTATCAACGCCTCATAACTCAATACGCTTTTTGGCAAATGACCACCGTATATCCACGCTTTTACCTGCGCTTTGGTACTGTAATCAATATTCTCTGGCATCTCATGATCTTGATATTGTCCACCATCGAATT
>NZ_JAQISX010000094.1:0-1037 GCF_028618425.1 Bartonella sp. ML70XJBT | reverse complement strand
AAACACGGCTTCTTTTATTAAAAACCATTATTGACAAGGACAATTCATTATGAAAACGATTAATGAATTACATACTTTGTGTATAAACGCAAGTTTATTTTTATTCAAATTGCATCTTTAAACAAATCATGCTATATTTTAAAACATAGAAAGTGTCAAAACTTTCTTTTACAACGTTATTACAGCGTTGTATTTTAGCCGTTCCTTAGGTTAAAATAATATACTTTTTAAAAATCGCTACAAAAAAAGCCGTGTCCTTTAAAAGGTGCGGTTTTTTTGCATATTAAGGCTTGTGATTTTATACATAATGTGCTATCTCTTGTATGAGACTTGAGAAATTGGAAGAAGACCTTGTTATGTTTTTTACATAACAGGGTTTTCTTTTATGCAGATATAGATTTTTATATGATAAAGCCGCGTCATTATCTAACGCGGCTTCTGTTTTGCAATGCATGAGTGTTATCATTATTCAAAGTATTATGAATAGCTTCTTATTACACAAATATATGTAAAATCACAAGCTTTAATACACAAAAACCGCATCAAAATGAATTGATACGGTCTTTATGCTCAAAACAACTAATGATCCCAATAAGCGATTAGAATAACCAAAATATAAAGGACACCTCCTTATTACACAAATCGTATCAAAAAACAAGCAAATAAGTACAGTAAAAACAGGATTCATTATTTAGATTCAGTGTGTTATAACAAATTTCGTTTGTAAGAACATAGCATAATGTGTTATACTATTATCAGTTGTAAATTTGTTTTGTTGCTAGTTCTATGTTCCTATAAAAGGATATAAAGCAAATGCTTAATAAAGTGATTTTAATTGGTCATTTAGGTGCAAATCCAGAAAGTAAAACAATGCCTTCTGGTGGCGAGGTGGTTAATTTTCGGTTGGCAACATCTGAGAACTATACAGACAAGGCAACCAATAAGAAAATAGACAAAACAGAATGGCATTCTATTGTGGTTTTTAATCCACATTTTGCAAAAATAGCACTTCAGTATCTTCATAAAGGAAGCAAAGT
>NZ_JAQISX010000093.1:0-1125 GCF_028618425.1 Bartonella sp. ML70XJBT | reverse complement strand
AGACAGCCCAAGATTTTGGAACGATTGTTATCCCCACCTACAGCGGTGAAGCAGCAGCGTAATGATTAAGGAGGAAAAAAGACATGGCAGATCAATTACCAGCCCCTTTACAGGGGAGAAATCTTCACACCCAACAAGTAAGCTTTTTACGATTGAATATCTCACATAAAGATAAGCATCTTACGGAAAAAATAGGGATTTTACCCCGTGGAGCAGTCATTACTTCGATAAAAGCCTTTGTGAAGACAGCGTTTCCAGAGGCAAAATTGAAGATAGGGAGCACTTATGGGGGTAGCGAATACAGTGAGAAAGAGATCAAGACCCAAAGCACACAGGACTTTACGCCAACAGATCAAAAGGCTTTTGTAGGGGATGATAAGGAGACCACTCTTTATGCAACCCGTGACAAAACCACGGCAGCAGGTGAGTGTGTTGTGGTTGTGCAGTTCGTGACTAATCACTGAAATGAAGGGGAGAAATATCTTTGCTCCCCCTCATTATCTTTCATTGAAAAGGTATTTTGATGGCGCGTCATTATATTCGGGTTAGGACCAGCGGACCAATACCGGCTGGTCAAAATGTTTATCGTCATCGGAGAACGCTTTCACACCTCGTGTCTGTTATTCAAGATATTATCATAAAAAACACAATAAAGTCAAGATGTTGAGTGCAATTATTTTATATGAATCCACTTAAGAATCCACACTTTTATGCATGATTCATTTGACCATTTTTTAGATAAGATTGCCATGTATGAATAGAGCATAAAAAGCAAATCATGATGTAAATATTATAACGCATGTGTGTATTCAAATGAAATGAAAAGCAGTTATCATTCATAATAGTTCATAAATTTTATGATACGTTTTTATCACTCAAAAATCGCATTGTTTAAAATTTAGTCATTTGAAATTATCGATAACATATCTTTAAAGATCACAGCTTGTTTTAACAATTGGATTAGTAATCGCATTATCAAGTATGAGATTATGATTCTTAAAATTGAGAAGCGTAAAATCTAAAAATGCTATAGCAATATTTTATTACCTATAAGAGGGTAATCGTTTGAAACTGTCATAAGCTTATAGGTTTTAATTCATTTCAAGGTGCATAAAGGATTTCAAT
>NZ_JAQISX010000092.1:0-1130 GCF_028618425.1 Bartonella sp. ML70XJBT | reverse complement strand
TCTCATAAAGAAAATCTGCCGCGGCATCAAAATCACTGTATTTATCTTTAACGGATTCAACAGAATTTTCTAAAAACTGGTTCAAATGTCCATTAAATTCTTGATATTCAATCGCTTGCCTTTGCACTGCAAGATATTGATTTATAATAATAATCTAGCGTTATTCATATTGAATGAGAGTCCCGAATAACGTAAGATTCCCTTATTTCAAACTTGCTTATCTTGAATCAATCAAAACCACTCATTTGCACATAACAAGTGGGATGAGTGTGTGGATCAAATTTGTATAAGAAAGGAGTAAAAATGGTCCTTATGAATCGTCTTAATGCAAGGTCTGTCGCAACATTGGGGGCTGGCAAATATAACGATGGTGCCGGCTTGCTTCTTCATAAGCGTAAAGATGGAGGTGCTCAATGGATTTATCGTTATACCATTCATGGGCGGCGCCGCGAAATGGGCTTGGGTGCTTTAAGAGATGTTTCTTTAAAACAAGCTCGTGAATTGGCAACGGGGTGGCGTTCTGTTTTACGTGAAGGGCGTGACCCCATTAAAGAACGCAATAAACAAAAGCGTGAAGCAATAAGCAATCTTCATTATTTAAAAGATATTGCTTTAGAGACTTTTGAAACTCGTAAAGCTGAATTAAAAGGGGATGGTAAAAATGGACATTGGTTTTTACCTCTACGCCTTCATATTCTCCCTAAATTAGGCTGTCTATCCGTTTCAGAGATTACCCAAACAGAGATACGCAATACCCTCGCTCCTATTTGGCATACAAAAGCTGGAACAGCAGAGAAAGCATTGAATCGTCTTAATATTTGTCTCAAACATGCGGCTGCCTTGGGATTGGATGTTGATTTACAAGCAACAGAAAAAGCACGCGCGCTCTTAGGTAAACAACGTCATAAGAAACAAAACTTTCCAGCAATGGATTGGAGAGAGGTTCCGGCTTTTTATAAAACACTTTGTGAAGCATCAACCCTAACACAACTGGCTTTACGTTTGCTTATCCTTACAGGCGTTCGTACCAATCCTTTGTGTCATATTCATAAAGATCAAGTTGAGGGGGATATATGGACTATTCCTGCTGAGAATATGAAAGGAAGGCGTGATGCTACAACAGAATTTCG
>NZ_JAQISX010000091.1:0-1193 GCF_028618425.1 Bartonella sp. ML70XJBT | reverse complement strand
TTTCAATAACCATTATTTACTCAATGATCTTAGAAACGATACCGGCACCAACAGTACGACCACCTTCACGAATAGCAAAACGAAGCTTCTCTTCCATTGCTATCGGAACAATCAGTGACACATCCATCGCAACATTATCCCCTGGCATAACCATTTCTGTTCCTTCTGGTAGCGTCACAATACCCGTAACATCTGTGGTACGAAAATAAAACTGAGGACGATAATTCGTGAAAAAAGGCGTATGACGACCTCCTTCATCTTTCGTCAAAATATAAGCCTCTGCCTTAAATCTCGTATGAGGAGTAACAGAACCAGGCTTCGCCAAAACCTGTCCACGCTCAATTCCTTCACGATCAACACCACGAAGCAATGCACCAATATTATCACCCGCTTGTCCTTGATCTAAAAGCTTGCGGAACATTTCAACTCCGGTAACCGTCGTCTTAGAAGTCGGACGAATACCAATAATCTCAATTTCCTCCCCAACTTTAATAATACCACGCTCAACACGACCCGTAACAACCGTTCCACGTCCCGAAATCGAAAATACATCTTCTATCGGCATCAAAAATGGTTGATCAACTGGACGCTCAGGGGTTGGAATATAATTATCAACCTCACTCATCAAAAGACGAACCGCATCTTCACCAATGCTTTTATCCTTGTCCTCAAGAGCAGCCAACGCAGAGCCTTTAACAATCGGAACATCATCACCTGGAAAATCATACTTCGATAAAAGTTCACGAACCTCAAGCTCTACAAGATCCAAAAGTTCGGTATCATCAACCTGATCAACTTTATTAAGAAAAACAACAATTGCTGGAACACCAACCTGACGGGCAAGCAAAATGTGCTCACGGGTCTGAGGCATCGGACCATCAGCCGCAGAAACAACCAGAATAGCGCCATCCATCTGCGCTGCACCTGTGATCATATTTTTCACGTAATCCGCGTGCCCGGGACAATCAACGTGGGCATAGTGACGATTCTCCGTTTCATACTCAACGTGTGCTGTAGAAATGGTAATACCACGGGCGCGCTCTTCTGGTGCTGCATCAATTTGATCATATGCTTTAAACTCACCAAAAAATTTCGTAATCGCTGCTGTCAACGAAGTCTTCCCATGATCAACGTGACCAATCGTACCTATATTAACATGCGGTTTCGTACGTTCAAATTTGCTCTTCGCCATT
>NZ_JAQISX010000090.1:0-1272 GCF_028618425.1 Bartonella sp. ML70XJBT | reverse complement strand
CTAAAGACGTAGCAACACCGCTCCCTAGAGTATGAAGTTGATTACCAGCTACTGCATCACTTGAACCAGAATTAATATCTCCATTGGCAAGTGATGTAATCTTGCTATTCGTTCTTGCTCCTTGTTCACCATGCTCTGCGACAAACGCACCTTTAGTGCCATCCCACAACAAAGCATCACTTTGAACTGCGTTGATCTCTTTGCCAATGTCATCCTTAATATTCGCAAACTGATCTTTAACTTTCTCAAATGAATCTCCAACACCTGTAAAGGCAGAGGTTACATCAGTATAAGTCGTGTCAGTAACATCACCATTGTCATTGAAACTCTTAAAATGGAATGTAGGAGCGACCCACTTGCCATCCTCATAGCTTGCGTCACCACCTAAAGACGTAGCAACACCGCTCCCTAGAGCATAAAGCTGTGAACCATTAACAGCATCACTTGAACCAGAGGCAACCGTTCCATCCGCAAGATGCATAATCTTACTGTTACTTCTTGCTCTTTCTACTCCATGACCTGCATCATACGCTTTCTCCCCATCATTCCATGACAACGCATCACTCTTAATCTGCTCGCTGATCTGATTACCAAGCTCTTGCTTAATCTGATTGGTGATTTTGTTACCAAAGTTTGTGAAAGCGACATTAACGCCATCAAAGGCAGCTGCTACAGTCCCATATTCCTTCGTATCTTCCGTTTCATCTTCACTGAAGGTCTTAATCTTAAATTTAGCAGCGACCCACTTCCCATCCTCATAGCTTGCGTCACCACCCAATGTCTTTGCAACACCGCTTCCTAGAGCATAGAGCTGTGAACCATTAACTGCATCACTTGAACCAGAGGCAACCGTTCCATCCGCAAGATGCATAATCTTGCTGTTACTTCTTGCTCTTTCTACTCCATGACCTGCATCATACGCTTTCTCCCCATCATTCCATGACAACGCATCACTCTTAATCTGCTCGCTGATCTGATTACCAAGCTCTTGCTTAATCTGATTGGTGATTTTGTTACCAAAGTTTGTGAAAGCGACATTAACGCCATCAAAGGCAGCTGCTACAGTCTCATATTCCTTCGTATCTTCCGTTTCATCTTCACTGAAGGTCTTAACCTTAAATTTAGCAGCGACCCACTTGCCATCCTCATAGCTAGCGTCACCACCTAAAGACGTAGCAACACCGCTTCCTAGAGCATAAAGCTGTGAACCATTAACTGCATCACTTGAACCAGAATTAATATCTCCTGCAGCAAGGAATTCAATCTTGCTAT
>NZ_JAQISX010000009.1:0-67276 GCF_028618425.1 Bartonella sp. ML70XJBT | reverse complement strand
AGGGTCTTTAAATACCCTTTGAAAGGCCTTTAAAGACCCTTTGAGACCCCCTTAAAAATCATGTGAAAAAAAATAAATTGGTACAAAACCTGGTGTCAAAATATACAAAACCTGCTGGCAAGCTACAAAGCTACAGCTACAGCCGACAAGCTACAGCTGGGGAACTTGGATTCGAACCAAGATTGACGGAGTCAGAGTCCGCTGTTCTACCATTAAACTATTCCCCAATAAGCCAATATTGCCATTTTTATCAGATTTTAGAGTGTAAGCAAGGACAAAAGAGAAACTTTCCGATTATCGATAATAAAAGGCAACAGGTATGTCATTGATTGTTTTGATCTGAACATCTACATCGTAAATATCTTTAAGAATTTCTGGTTGCATGATTTTTTTTGGAGTCCCACAATAGGCCGCTTTCCCATTTTTTAATGCTACAATCATATCTGAATAAGAGGAGGCAAAATTAATATCATGCATTACAATAAGAATAGTTTTTTTGAGTTCATCGGCTGTGCGGCGTAGCTGCTTCATCATAGAAACGGCATGTTTCATATCCAGATTGTTTAATGGTTCATCTAAGAGAAGATAATCGGTATCTTGACAGATAACCATGGCGATAAAAGCTCGCTGACGCTGCCCCCCAGAAAGCTCATCTAAAAAACGGTCTTTTAAATCTTGTAAACCCAGATAGCGTAATGCACTGTCGATAAATTGTTTATCTTCATGCGTATACCAGCCTTTTGAATAAGGATAGCGACCGAAACTCACTAAATCGTACACGGTTAAACGGAAGGATAAAGGATTGTCTTGACGTAAAATTGAGAGCTTTTGAGCCAAAATATCATAGGGCATTTTATCAATATCAAAACCGTCGATATTAATTGTGCCTTCGTCGTGTGGTAAAAGACGCCTTATCAACATCAAAAGAGTTGATTTTCCTGAACCATTAGGCCCAATAAGAGAAATAATTCCCCCTTTGGGAAGATGAAGACGTAAATTATCGATAATCAATTGTGTTCCATAAGCCTTGGAAAGATGATTGATCTCAATCATTTTACTTTTCCCTTCATCAGTAACGTTAAGAAAAAAATCCCTCCACAAAATTCAATGATAAAACTTAAACGTCCTGCTATGTGAAAAATTTGTTCTAAAATGAATTGTCCGCCCACCAAACAAATAATCGCTAATAATATTGCAATCGGTATAACAACACTGTGTTTTGCTTGAGGAGAAAGTTCATAGGAAAGGTTGGCAACTAACAATCCAAAAAAGGTGACGGGGCCTACTAGTGCGGTGGAAATAGAGACGAGAATGGAAACAAAAATAAGAATAGCTGTTGCACTTTTGTGGTAATTAATGCCAAGATTGAGAGCATTTTCACGTCCTAAAGCTAAAATATCAAAAAGATGATGTGAGCGCCACCCAATTAAACTTAAAATGAAAATAATTGCTGAGGCAAAGCTTATGAGCGACGTATTAAATTTATTAAAATTTGCAAACATAATATCCGTTAAATTCATCATTTGGTCTGGATTGAGTTGCAATTGCATAAACATTCGTAAACTGAAAAAAAAGCTGCCTAAAATAACACCCATCAAGAGCGTTAAGTGAAGTCCTTTTAAGCTTCCTGAAAAGAGCCAGCGAAAAATACTTATGGAAAAAAGAATGAGAATGAGTGATTCGAGAATAAGCTGTCCTTCTTCATTCAAAAAAGGTAAAGAAAGAGAGCCGACAAAATATATAAGGATAGCCTTTATTAAAATATAAAGCTGATCAAATCCCATGATTGAAGGGGTAAGAAGCCGGTTATTAACGATTGTTTGAAATAAAACCGTAGAAACGCTTATTGCGTAGGCAATAAGAAGCAGAGAGGAAAGTTTTGTAAGACGGAATTTCCACGTATAAATATTAATATTCCACGTCATGTAAAGACTTATGACACTACATGCTATGATGATAAGCGTTATAAGTACACATATTGTTTTTTTTCTTCTATCCAAGACGCTTTCTCCAGCGTAAAAGCAGTATCATAAAAATAAAACTACCGATTACGCCCATTATAGTGCTGATGGGAATTTCAAGAGATGGATGAATAATTCGTCCTAAAAGATCACAAATTAAGACCAATCCTGCACCGCTGATGGCTACCCAAGGAGCGGTATAGCGCATATTATCTCCCATGAAACTTGAAACAATATTTGGAATAATCAACCCAACAAAAGGAATACGGCCGACGGTACAGACAACAACAGCAGTGATTGAAGCGACAACAAAAAGACCAAAAAACATGACAACGCGATAATTTAACCCAAGGTTATTGGTTAAATCTTCTCCTAAGCTTGCAACTGTAAAGCGATCAGCTGTACAATAGGCTAGAAGACAAAGGGGAAGGGAGAGCCATAAAAGTTCATATTTCCCTTCAAGAATCATGGCAAAACTACCAAATAAGTAAGCTTGAAGAGAAGGAAGGAGCATTTCATAATCTGCAATGGTATTGGTTAAAGAGCCTATAATATAGCTTAGCATAATCCCTGTAAGGGGTATAATGAGAGCTGATTTTAGAGGAATGCGGCGCAATAAAAACATAAAAAGTAAAGTACCCATCATGGCAAAAAGTGTCGCAACAATCATTTTTCCTAAAACAGGAATATCGGGCAGAAAAATCATAATAAAAAGAATGCCAAGGGAAGCAGATTCAACGGTTCCAGCAGTTGATGGTTCGACAAAGCGATTACGTGTTAATAGTTGCATAATCATGCCTGAAAGTGCAAGCGATGCGCCTACTAAAAGGATTGCAATAGTACGAGGAAGACGCGTTTGCCAAAAAATAAGCCACGCATGGGGATCGGCTGCAAAGAGATCAGAAGGTGTAACATCAGAATAACCAACAAAAATGCTGAGGATAGACAAGAAAATTAGAAGCGTTATGGTTATCCAATAATTCTTCACGTTCAACTATTTTCTCACAAAACTTAACAAAAACAAAGGTTGCTTCATAAACAACCTCTGTTTTTAAATTTTATTCATATCGCAAGCAAGCTTTATTTGCTCTTTGTAAATGCTTCATTGATCTGCTTAGCAGTTTCAAGGAGTCCTGTTAAACCACCACTTGCACGATACCAACTCCAAGAGTCCAAATAAATAATTTGGTTTTGTTTACTTGCTGTTGTGCGGTGTACAAGCTCATTGTTGAGCAGTTGTGCTGCGGATAGTCCTTCACGTCCAATTGCCGCATCCCGATCAATTACCAACAACCAATCAGGATTTGTCTCAAGAATAAACTCTGGGGAAATGAGCTGCCCATGTTTTTGTACGGTGAGCTTATCGGTTGCAGGAGCAATTCCAAAAGCGGAATGGAAAATATCGAAACGTGATTTTGGTCCCAAAGCACTGATTTTTCCACCAGAGGTCATGAGGACGAGCCCTGTGCCTTTTCCTTGGGTATTTTTGCGGACTTCAGCTAAAGTTTCATTGAGTTTTGCAATTTCCTTTTTTGCTTCCTGTTCTTTGCCAAAAATTTTCCCAAGGATAGACACATTCTGTTTAATATCTTCAAGAGAGTTTTCATTTCCTACTGTTAAATCAATGGTTGGAGCAATTTTGGATAAGTCGTTATATTTAGCTTGAGTTCGAGAAGAAATAATAATCAAATCAGGACGAAGAGTGGCAATTTTCTCATAATCCGGTTCAAAAAGAGTGCCTATTTTTTCATATTTTTCATCATTAAACTGTTGCAGATAAGATGGTTTTTTTCCTTCAGGAATACCAATAACCGCTTTGATGCCAAGGCGATTCATATTATCAAGAGATGCAAGATCAAACACAATAACTTTTTGCGGAGAAGAGGGAACAGAAGTTGTGCCTGAAACATGATTAATCGTTATATTTGTTTGAGTATTCGTATTTGCGATACTCGCCTGTGTCCATAAAACTGTTGCAAAGCTCATTGCAACCAATAAGACAGAGGTCACGCATTTCATATGTTTTATCATCGTGATTTTATCCTTTTATCTGATATTACAAGGGTTTGTGCACTTAAAAACTTAACTTAGGCATTTTTACGCACAAAATGAAGTACTTATAAATAACACTATGTTGTAAAGTTGACTAACATATGTTACAAATCGTTCACTTACCTCATTTTCACTTAATTCTAGTGTTTTTGCAACATTATTTAGAAAGTTTAACATATGATCAATGTTTTTAAAAAGCGTACACGTTTGTACGCACTGACAACAAGTGCTTTCTTTTTTTTACAAGGTGTTGATTCTTCTGTGGGGAATAATTGGTTTCCGTTTAGCACACCTATATTATCTGGATTTGCATCATTTGTCCCTAGTTCAGTTACAACATCTATCTCTAACGCAATCACTGAAAAGGTAGTCTCACTTGCAGTGGATTCAGTTAAAACATCTGTCGCTAACACAATTTCTGACGGTATAGCTTCACTCTCTGATTCCGTAGTTGCAATGCCAGGATCTCTAATGGTAGGGCTAGCTTCAGCATTGGAAAATTTAGAAGTATTAATAGAACCTTCATCAGAAGCAAAGGCTTCATTGCCTAGAGCGCATGTTTCTATAAAAGGACTTCCTGGATCACGAATACCTCTTTTTGCGCTTTTCCCTAAAAAAGGTACGTATATGTGTACAAATGGTTCTGATGATTCCGAGCGTGAGTCAATTATATGTGTAGACGGTGAAGAACATACAATAAAAGGAGGTAAGATTCGTGTAAAAAAGTATGGTGATAATGCTGTGTTTGCAGCGGGGCGTCTTGTTATAGATAGTGCGGATGGTTCGCGTTCTGGCGCTGTAACGAGTGGTGCAGGTTCCAGCACCATCAGCACTGCTAGAACTGCCAGAACTGCCAGAACTGTTACTAGCCCTTCGCGTTCTCCTGTAGAAGGAGGAGGGACTCGAGTTGTAGGTGTTGCTAATTCTTCACGTTCTCGTGCTGTAGAGGAGCCTTTTTCCAAAACTGTAGATATTGCTAAAGCGACAAGTGTAAAGGTAGAAAATGTATCTATCGTTGGTGTAGATCCTAAAAGCTTTAACGCTCGAGCTGCTGTTATGGGGTTTGGGAGTGCTGTATTTTCGTTAGCAGGTGCAAAGGTTGAATTACTGAAGTCAAATATCGAGAATTTTGCTGCTGGTCTTGAAGCAGGGTACAAAGGAAATATTCATATGAAAGGGGGAAGCATCAAAAAAACTTTTTTCGGTGCTACAGCTAGTTTTGAATCGTCTATTTTTTTAGAGGGAACAGATATTGATGTGGAAGTCGTTAATGAAGTAGTACCTCTGGATGTAGTTGGTTTACGTAGTTCTGGTAGATCTCAAATAACAATGAAATCTGGATCAATTACTTTTGCAAGAGGCGGGGTGGGAATTTTAGCGGAAGATGAGGGATTTGTAAAACTAGACAATGTTAAGATTAACATTGCTGATAAAAAGGGAGATGAAGCGACTTCATCAGAAGAAATGCCTTCAAATGATGCGGCTGCTTCTAGTGTATTGGATCCAAGTGTTGTCTTTTTATTGGAAGATGGTTTTGTTTCTTCTAATCGTGTGACCTTTAACGGTTCTAATGCCATTGCTCTATGGGTTAACAATAACTCTGGTGTTGAGAATGGTCTCTTTGGTGTTATTAACTATTTTAATGATGGTTTTATTAGGGTTAGTGATAGTTTTACTGAATTTGTTGATCATATTGTCGCTGATGGAGATGTCAATATTAGTGCTGCTGTCAACTATTCAACTATTACAGTGAAAGGTAAAGGCTCTTATGGTATATATTTTGGTAAATCGGAATTGGAAGAAGGCAGCTTAGAAACAAATAAAGATCAAAATGAAGAAGACGAAGATTCAAGTGTTAGAATTAGAAGAAGTAGTCCTGTTGCAGAATCAACTGTAGGTGCTGTAGAGAACCAAGAATCTTTTCCGGAGGATGATGGGGTACATATGGTTCTTTTAAGACGTTCTGTCTTAAAAGTACCAGATAGTGTTGCCATTTATGGTGAAGATTTGAGGGGGAGTGTTGTTTTAGGGAAAGACACAGTAGTTTCTGGTGATTTATTGTTGCGCGCTACAGGTTCTTCTAGTTTGTCGGTTTTTGCTCATGAATCTAGTATTGTAGGTCCTGCACGCATTGATGGAAATGCGAGTGCAGATCTTCTTTTATCTTTTTCAGAGTGGCATTTAGCAAAAAGTAAGTATAGTAATGAGTCTTCGGATACGAATTGTATGGATTCATGTGTCTCGTCTATAGATCTCAGAAATAGTGTTATTGCATTTCTCCGATCCGAAGGTGAAGATAGAGGTTATCAAACGCTTCGCGTTGGAGATGGCAGTGGTACAGTTTACGTTGCTTCTGGAGATTCTTATATTCACTTTAATGCGCGTTTAGTTCCTAATGATTCGGAGAGTGATCAAATGTCTGACAGGCTTTTGATTCATGGTGATGTTTTTGGAAAAACGATAGTGCGTGTAAAAGATACTTCAGAAGGAACATCACAAGATCAGAATAAACCTCATAGTATTTCAATTATTCAGGTCTTTGGACAAGCAGAGGCGGATTCTTTTAAGCTAGAAGGTGATTATATTACACGAAAAGGATCACCTTATAAGTATATTCTTCGTGCTTATGGTCCAACCATTTCTTCTTCGGAAATGCGACCTTTTGATAAGAAATTAATTGAGAATAGTGAAAATGTTTGGGATTTTCGTTTAGAAAATCAATATGTTGTTGTTCCTCGTGTTTCTAGTACTGTCACTGATGCTCGTGAAAGAGAAAATGGTGATCTGGTGATATCTTCTGTGCCTGGAGGATCTGAAGCTGTAGTTTCTTCTCCAAGTGTTTCACTTTTGAGATCTGATACAGGCGATATATCTACAGGTGGGATTTCTGTAACGTCTGAGCCTTCTATTTCTAATATTGTACATGAAAAACCTGCCCCTATAAGATCTGCGGCTGCTTCTAAAACGATTGAGGTTTCTGGAAAACCTAGTGGACCTGTTGGGCGTGTTCTTATATTGGGTCGTTCTGGTGCTGGAGGTGTTTCTTCTCAGTGTAATAATATACAGAATAATGGTGAAGAGAGTGATGCTATGGAGCAAGCTCCTTATGCATGCAGTGATGGTCAGACACATATAATAAAAAACTTTACACTGAAAGCGAATGATAAAGATCAGCATTCTATGCATGCACAGAATGAGAATACAATTATTAAGTTAGAGAATGCTATAATTATGGGGATGGGTGATAACGAAAGCAATATTGATCTTACTAAATTACTGGCTGTGAGTACTGTGTTTGCAGAAGATGGTGCAGAAGTCGTTTTGGAAAAAAACTCAACAATTCAGTCTTCTATGATTGGGATTGAAGCGCAACGTGGTGGAGCAGTCGAGATGATTAGTGGAATGGTTAATGCTCGTTATGTGGGGGCTCTTGCTGGTCCTGGATCATCTATTATTTTAAAGGATACGACAATTAACGTGACGGGGGATTTGGCTACAGCTGGTTTGGTGAGTCAGGCTGGTCAGGTAACCATGAAGTCTGGATCGATTAGTCTCACAGATGGAGTGGCAGTAAGATCAGAAGCGGGAGGACGTATTACATTAGACAACGTTAATATTACTGCAAAAAAAACAGAGTCGGATTCTGTAGAAACGTCTGGGCGTGCAGCTTTCCTATTGAATGATAATGCTTCTGTTGAATTTACGAATGGTAATGTTGTTACTGATGCCAATGGTTTGTGGATTATGGATAATGGTGATGTTGTTGAGACGGTTTTCTCTAGGAGAAAGAGATCCTCTGATATTTCCTCATCTGCATCTATAAATCGCACTCATTCTACATCTACAAATCGTGCGAATATCGAGTCTTCTACTGTTAAAGTGGAAGGTGATGGAAGATATGGTATATATTTTGATGGGATCACAAAGCAGATAGTGGATGAACATGATCAAAATGAAAATCTAAGAGAATCTGTTTTAGACCTCTCAGTAGGGAACCAGAATCTTGGGCAGAGTCCTAAAAAAGAAAGTTCTGCTGGGGAAATCTATGTGGTTAAAAGGAATGCTTTATCGCAGCGGGAGAGAATACCTGTAAGTGGAGAAGTCTCGCTGAAAAGAACTAATTTTGAAGTTTCAAAGGGTATAGCAATCTATGGTAATAAGTCTGCTGGTCATGTGTCATTAGAAAATAAAACAACATTTGCTGGTGATTTATTATTGAAGGCTGAGAATGAGTCTAACATATCCGTTTTAATCGATAATTCTATTGTTACAGGCGGTGTCCGTGTTGATAAAAGTTCTTATGCAAAATTGGATTTGATCAAAGGATCAGAGTGGATTCTCAAAAAAGCTACACAGAAGAACTTGGGGACTTCAGATTCTAAATGTGTGGATTCGTGTGTTTCTTCTGTGAGGCTTGTAAATAGTGCTATTGATTTTGAACTTTCCGAATCTGGAGGGAAATATCAGACTCTCCATATTGGAAACGGGAAAGGCACAGTTTATGAGGCGCAGGGTGATGCTGTAATTCATCTCAATGCACGTTTAAATCCTCATGATTCAAGTGGTCAGCAAGTAACAGATCAACTTGTTATTCATGGTAATGTTTCTGGAAAAACAAAAATAAATGTACGAGGTGATGCGGGTAATCTAGGAAATGGTCAAGCAAATGCTAAGATTGCTCACAGTGTTTCTATTATTCAGGTTTACGGAAACGCAGAAAAGGATTCTTTCCAACTCAATGGCGATTATGTTGCATTGCAGAATTCACCTTACAAATACACTCTTCGCGGTTATGGTCCAGAAGCGACTTCGGAACAGAAGCATGTTCAGCAAAAATTTGTTAAGGATGGTGGAGCGTTTTGGAACTTCCGTTTAGAAAATCAGTATGTTAAGTCTGCTGTTTCTAAGGTTGGTTCTGTTCTTCCAGAACAATTTGTAAGGTCTGTTGTTCCACAGGTGCCAACTTATCTCGTCTTGCCTAATAGCGTATTCCATACTGGTTTGATGGATATTAACAATCAAAACAAGCAGTTGGAGACTTTGCGGATGACTTCTACAGGAATGGTAGAGGTTCGTGAAAATCCTGCTTTATATTTACGCGGCTATGGTGGAAGTTACCGTTATGCTTCAGATTTATCTGCACTTGAATATGGTTATGACGGTGATCTTGACTATCGTGGTGTAGAGGCCGGTGTGCTGCTGAAAACTATTGAAAATACTGATATTGCTTTATCCTTTGGGGCTATGGGAACCTATGGAAAACTTTCTCTGCAGCCTTTAAATATTGAGCAAAGTCAAAAGAGTGCATTTGATAAATGGACTGCTACGGTATATGGCAGCATGCAGCATAATGTGGGCTTCTATGTCGATGGTCTTTTATCTTATGGTCTGTTCAAAGGTGATGTTCTCACTCGTGCACGGGGTAAGACAGCAACATTGAAAGGTAATCCTTTGAATGTTTCTTTGATCGGTGGTCAGACAATTGCGACAGGGTATAAAGGCTTTGTCTTTGATCCGCAGGTTCAGGTTGTCTATCAACATCTCCAATTTAATAAGGCCCGCGATATTGATAATTTTAATATTGAAATGGGTAACCTTGATCAATGGGTGGCGCGTGTTGGTGGACGCTTAACTAAGAATCCTACAGGTTCTGAAGGCGTGAAAGCTGTTGCTTTCTATGGTAAGCTTTATCTTGCTCATGGTTTTGGAGAAAAACAGTCTGTGAATTTCAGTGATTCTTTCAAGTTAGGGGCGTTTGGTTCTTCACTAGAGGCTGGGGTAGGATTTAATGCCAAACTATTGCCACAGTTCTCTCTGCATGCTGATATTCTTTATCAACATAAGCTTAATAAGGCTGGTTTTTCTGGAGCAAGTTTCTCCGGAGGCGTGCGTTATCAGTTCTAATATAAGGTATAGGATGTACTTTTTTAAAAAAGGCAGCACAATGTGTTGCCTTTTTTCTTTATAACAATTTGTATTGTTCTTAAAAGATTCTGGTCTTTTTAATATGAATTTAATGTGAATAGAAAAGACAACGCTTATTGTGCGCACGAGCGCTTTTTTCTACGCTAAAGCAAATTTTCTTAACATTTTTGCTGATGATGATGCGATAGAGTAACACACTTGTATGGGCTTTTAAAATATTCAGGAGCCCAGTCTGTGTTATGTTATCTTTTTAAGTTCTGTATTTGATATTATCTAATATAATATTTGATGCTTTTTAAAGCTCATTTTTGAGCGCTTTTTTCACTGATTTAAATCATTTTTTCATTCATTTTGTTGTGGAGTAATTTTTAAAATCATACAATGATAAATTGTGCCTTTAATTAATTACACGTACTGATTTTATTTTTTCTTTACACGAAATACAGAATGCATTATACACCTATAAATTGTGTTTTGTAATTATTCTCTTTTAGATGGTTTTGTGCCTAGAGCTTCTGCCAAGTTTATAGGGATAATTTATTACACAATTCAAATGAGCATGAGGGAGATGTCTTTTGTACACCTTTTGTATGTTGAGGTGGTGCAGGTGGATGTTTTGTGAGTGCTTTTATTTTTAATGAGAGGGGAAGGAAAGTTTCGAGGGAACTATGATTAAAGTGTTTAGAAATCATGTATGTTTATGTGCTTGTACAACAGCTATCCTTTCTTTACTCCAAAATGGAGGAGTGGTTTATGCAAGTGCAGAGGAGCGTCTTAATCGGTCTTCTTATGGTCTTAGCGTTAGCGATATCGGGGCTGATATTTATGTCCTCCCAATTGTTTCGCCCATTTCAAACAGAAACTATCTTATCAGTAGTGTTGAGGGGCATCCTATTATGCCTCCTCATATAAGTAGTGTTGAGCCCTCCTCCCCTATCAGTGCTCTTCCTAATGATAATGTTATCAGTGGGAAGGGAGGCTATAGTGGTCATCTTAGTGGAAGTAATGTGCATAAGCCTCCTCTTAAGGGACAGAGTGGAGATAATTATTCTCCTCCTAATAAGATTAATATTGGCAATAACGATGATGGTATTCGTGGCGGGAGTGATTATCGTGAGTTGAGTGGCGTGGATGGAGAGAATGGACGACAGGAAAATATAGATAACTCTGTTAGAGATGCAGACTCTGATAAAAGAGGTGTAAATCCTGGGTTTTATTACTATAGTGGGTTGTATTATATATGCGATAACTGTGGCGAAGCTAGGATTGATAATAAATCTTATAAGATTACGAATGAAAATGCTTCAAACTATCCTGCTGATCCAACGGCTATAACGGTAAAGCAGAGAGGAACTAGAGTTGAGGGAGAAAATGTAACGGTTAGCAGTGACGTTCTTGGTCGATCTTTTTTGCGTGGGGTCGCTGTATCAGATAATGGAAAGATTGTTTTGATAAACCCTACGCTTCGAAATACAAAGTTAGCTCTTTTTGCGAACGACGGCATTATTGAGGTCAAACAAGGGCGTATAGAGGAAAGTGATAGGGCTGTTGAAGCTATAGGAAATTCATTGGTTATTTTAGAGAATACAAACATTAACACGAGTGGTGGACCAACAAGCCTCTTAAGTTATAGTGGGGCTGAGATCGGGGTTGAAGGTGGTAAGATTAACTTTGTGGACAGTCACGGTGTTTCGGCAATGTTAGGGGGGAAGGTCTTTCTTGATGGTGTTACTGTTACTGGAAAGGGGAAAAAAGGCAAAAACCATGCGGTCTTTTTAATGGATGAAGGGGGAGGGGTTGAGTTTAAAGGGGGGAATATTAAAGCTGAGGGTGTGCATGGTATATTGTTAAAAAATTCACTCAAGCCTTTATATTCTGCACCAGAACGATCTGAAGAAGAATCTGATACCGAAGACGCTGTTGGGGATTTATCGAATAACTTTTATGTAACTGAGGCTAATTTTAAGTCTTCCTCTGTTACCGTAAAGGGTGAAGGATCTTATGGTATCTATTTTCAGGGAGAAAAACCATGGAGCGAAGGTAGGGATAAAAAGGAAGAGACTTCATTAGAGGATGAAAAAGCACCACCACGATTAGAAGTTGTTAATTTTGATACAACAGAGTTTTCTGTTTTAGACGATACGGCTCTTTATGGTGAAAATGTTATTTCTGGTGCAGTGAGTTTGATGAAAAGCACGCTTCGTTCTGAAAATTTTTTATTAAAAGCTGAGAAAGGGGCTTCTATAACGGTTTTAGCTGATGGTTCTACTCTTGGAGGTCGTGCTCACGTTGATAAAGATTCTAATGCCGAACTTTATTTGGGAGACTCTACGTGGATTCTACCACAAAAGCTGCAGAGAGATCAACAGGAGGATGCAAGTAACTCTTCTATTTCTCTCGTCAGTCTTATGGGCAAGAGCTCTATTCATTTTAAAAGACAAGAATCTTCTTCTGTTAATGATTATCAAACCCTTCGTATTGGAAAGGGAAAGGGTGAAGTTTATAAAGCACGGGACGGTGCCTCTATTTTTCTTCATAGCTATCTGGATAAGGGGGGGGATCTTGGTCAGCAAAAGACGGATCGTGTTTTAATTCATGGTGATGTTTCGGGAAAAACAATGCTCCGTGTGCATGCTGTTGCAGGAAGTCCAGGAGGATATACGGGAAAGGGGGGGAATGAGGAAGGTATTTCAGTCATTCAGGTTTCTGGAGAAGCAAAGCAAGATTCTTTTCAATTGGAAGGGGGGTATGTAGCGTTAGGCGAATTACCTTATCAGTATAAGCTTTATAGTTATGGCCCAGGGTCTCTTTTAGGAAAAGCAAGTGCAAATCAAAGATTAGTTGAAGGGAATGGAGAGTTTTGGGATTTCCGTCTTGAAAGCCAATCGATAGATTCTGATGTAAAACCTCAACCAGATCCTCGTCCAACACCTCCTCCTGCTCCAACGCCTCCCCCAGGACCGGCTCCGGAGCCTCATCCTCGTCCTAAGCCGGGCGTTAAGGCTGTTGTTCCGCAGGTTCCGACTTATCTCCTTTTGCCTAATGCCTTACGTCATCTTGGTTTGATGAATGTTAGCAATCAAAATCAGCGATTAGAAGCTTTGCGAATTGCTTCTGGCGGTTTGTTAGAAAATCGCGAAAAACCTCTCTTTTTTGTGCGCGGTTATGGTGGCAATCATCGTTATACTTCAAATCTTTCTGCGCTTGAATATGGTTATGGCGGTGAGCTTGATTATAATGCTGTAGAGGCCGGTGTTTTACTAAAAGCAATTGAAAATATGTATGGGACCACTTCTTTTGGAATTATCGGGTCTTACGAGAGATTTTCTTTGCAACCTTTGAATGTTGAACAGAGTCAAAAAAGCACATTTAATAAATGGTCAGTTGCAGCATATGGCGGTGTGCAGCATGATACAGGTTTTTACGTTGATGGCCTTGTGTCTTATGGTTTGTTTAAGGGGGATGTTCTAACAACAGCACGAGGCAAAACAGCAACATTAAAGGGAAATCCTTTAAGTGCTTCATTGACAGCTGGTAAAACATTTACGGTAGGAGAAGACGGTTTTGTTTTTGATCCACAAGTTCAGGTTGTTTATCAATATCTTCAATTTAATAAAGTGCGTGATGTAGACAGCTTTGATATTGAATTAGGAAAGCTTCATCAGTGGGTAGGACGTGTTGGTGGGCGTTTAACAAAGATGCTGGTTGCCACTGATGAGTCTCAAGTTATTTCTTTCTATGGCAAGATTCATCTTTCTCATGGTTTTGAAGGAAAACAATTTGTGCACTTTAAAGATCCTTTTCAGCTAGGTGCTTTTGGTTCTTCATTAGAAACTGGATTAGGTTTTAATGCCCAATTATCTCAAAATTTTGCGCTTCATGGTGATTTGGTTTATCAGCACAAGCTCACAAAAGCTGGTTTTTCTGGAACGAGTTTTTCGGGTGGACTGCGTTATCATTTCTAGTGTTGTTCTTGATTTTGTTTAACCTTTGAATGTTTAATCTTTGAAAAAGCCACAATCATGACTTGTGGCTTTTTATTTTCTATTAATTTTGTTGTTATAGCCTTTTATAGAGTATGAGTTTTACATCTCTTTAATATGTTTTAGGGCTGGATTTCTTTTATTTTTCTTAAAAAATTGCACGTTATCGTTTCAAAACGCGTATTTCAGAACTTCTTTCATATTATTTATAATATGCTGATTGATAAAAATATTTTCAATGTTCTTGAATTCATAAAAAAGCTTTCGTTTGCATGGAGAGGATGGATAAGTGGATAAACAATCATTGAAGAAAAGACGTCAATATCGTTTTGTAAATTCTATTAAGAGGAAAGAAGTGATACCATTAAAGTTGGTAAAGGATACACTTCAAGGGTAAAGAGGTTGTATTCAATCAGCTTTATATTTTTTCTGCCGTTGTGAAATGGGGGTGGAAGAAATGAGAGATATATTTGAGAAAATTGGTGAATAAGAAACATAATATTGTTTTTTATGAAATGTGTTGTCTTAAAAGGAATACGATAAATGACAGAATGAAGTCATCTGGAATCTTCATTTTTTTAAGATTAGGAGTTTGGATGCTTTTGAATGTTGTAAAGTTGTGTTGAAAGAGACGGTAAGGATAGGAGTTGATTTTGATTTTTATACATTCCTATTCTAAATTAGGCTTTCTTTCCATGAAGATTATCTAGAAACAGACGTGTGTGCTCTTTTTATTTCCTAATTTGGACATATGGTTTTTTCTGCTTACAGAATGCTTATCCTCTTAATAGAATATTTATCGTAAAGATGTTGATTATATTTGCTTTGGTGATGATTAGGCAACATTTAAAGGGAAGCATCTAATGTATGCAAACCGATTAAAACCATTTTTGCAGAAAGCAGCTTTAGAGATGATGTTTGTTTTGTTTTTCAGCTCTATTTTATAATTTTTTTGTAAAAATGACAGAGCTAGATTGTATTTTTTAGTTCTTTTCTAATTTCATATTTACATAAAACACAAAAAATACTAATAAACTCCATATATCAAATCAAAACGTATTAAATTTTCTTTTGGTTAAGTTTTTAATACGTTATGTATTTTCTATAAGTAAGGGGGGAAAAATTGTGGTGGAATTATGGCTGATCTCTTAAAAAATCGTTTCTCCTTATTTACTTTCACGACAGCACTTCTTTTTTTGACACATCCTATTGATGGTTTTGCGCGCAATGCTGAATCTCAAGTTCTCTCTGGGAAAAAGCAGTCTTCATGCGATCAAAATGCAGCATTTTATCAGTGTGATGATGGTGAAGCGCATGAAATTAATAATAAAGTTTATTCGCTCACAGATCAAAATGCTCATGGTGTTCATGGAGCTATAGAGGCGTCTAAGGCTAATACATCTCTTCGTGGAAAGAATATAACTGTTAAGGGTATTGGGGATGAAAAGAATAACTCGGAAAAGAAATTTTGGAAATATGGCGTAAAGGCTTCAGAAAAGGCGCACGTCTCTCTGTCCGATTCCACGTTGAGTGGGGTTTTAGTGGGGGTTGAATCTCAAGGTGCCTCCATTGCAATATCTGGTGGATCGATTGATGCAATTAAAGTGGGGGCTTTGGCAGAAGGGAAATTTCAAAGTTCAGTTCATTTAACAAATACTCAAGTGAGTTTCGGGGGCATTGGGGTTAAAGCAGGAGAAAAAGGGAAATTTATTTTAGAGGGTGTCTCTATGAGCGGTAAGGGTGGTCCTAGCAAAGGGGGACAAGGACAAAATACGGATTATCAGGGTGATAACGCTGCTTTTCATATATCTGGAAATGGTTATGTTCAGTTTGTGAAAGGTTCTGTTGATGTGAGTGATGCCCATGGGCTTTTATTTCTGGCAAATAAAGGTTCTCAGATTGATATTGGAGATTCCAATATCACAGTAAAAGGAAATGCATTTCATGGTATGCACTTTGAAGGGCAGGAAGCATCAGAAGGGCAGGGAGCAAAAGCACGTGTTGATTTGAAAAAGACGCGTTTTGTCGTTCCAGAGAGTATAGCTCTTTACAGCAGTAAATTGGGGAAATCTGAGATATCTTTAAAGGACACAAAGCTTTTTGGAGATTTGTTGCTGAAGGCTGAAGGGGGCTCTTCTATAAAGGTTACCACTGATGCTTCTGCACTTGTTGGTCAAACTCAGATTGATAACAGTTCTATAGCCGATCTTATCTTGAAAAATAATTCACAGTGGGCTTTGTTGCGACCAAGACATAAAAATTTACAAGACCCTGATTATAGAGATGTTTCATTTATTTCATCGCTCCATCTTGTTGACAGCTCTATTGTTTTTGAAAAACCAAAATCCAGTACCGCTCATACCTATCAAACACTTCATATTGGAAAAGGAAGTGGTGTTGTTTATCAGGCATCAGGTGATGCTTGGATTCATTTGAATGCACGATTAAATCCTCATGATACAAGTAACAATCAAGTAACGGATCGGCTCCTCATTCATGGTGATGTTAAGGGAAAAACTATAGTAAACATACAAGGGGTTGCTGGAGGTTTAGAAGAAAAAAACGAAAAAGCGCATAGCGTTTCAATTATTCAAGTTTATGGCAACGCGTGGTCTGACTCTTTTCAATTGAATGGGCAGTATGTTGCATTGGATGGCGCGCCTTATAAATATGTTCTTCGTTCTTATGGCCCGAAGGCAACTGGAAGGGAAGAACATGTTAAACAGCGATTTGCTCAAAACGGAGGGGCGTTTTGGAATTTTCGTTTAGAAAACGAATATGTTCAAACATCTCCTGATTATAGAGATACTCCTAGAGTTTCTAAACGAACTCCTCCTACACGTGCTTCTTTTGAGGATATTATTCCAGCGTCTTCTGCGGGTGTTGTTCCGGCGTTTTCAGCAGATAGTCTTTCTAAGATTGAAACTGTTTCTCTATCTGGGCGTGGTGTAAGATCGGTTGTTCCGCAAGTTTCAACTTATCTCATTTTACCCAATAGTTTGTTCCATACTGGTTTGATAGATATCAGCAATCAAAATAAGCAGTTGGAGGTACAGCGTGTTCATCTTCGTGAAATGTTGGAAATTCGTGAAAAACCTGCTTCATTTTTGCGTGGTTATGGGGGGAGTTATCGTTATACTTCAGATTTGTCTGCGTTCGAATATGGTTATGGAGGCGATCTAGGGTACTATGCCCTAGAGGCGGGTATTTTGTTACAAAAAATTGAAAATGTTGAGAGTGCCGTATCCTTTGGGGTTATGGGATCGTACGGAAAACTTTCTCTGCAACCTTTGGATGTTGAACAAAGTCAAAAAAGTACATTTGATAAATGGACTGCTACAGTTTATGGTAGTCTGCAGCATGATACAGGATTTTATGTTGATGGTCTTGTATCTTATGGTTTGTTTCAGGGTGA
The DNA here is from genome assembly GCF_028618425.1 of Bartonella sp. ML70XJBT. Classification (NCBI taxonomy): domain Bacteria; kingdom Pseudomonadati; phylum Pseudomonadota; class Alphaproteobacteria; order Hyphomicrobiales; family Bartonellaceae; genus Bartonella; species Bartonella sp. ML70XJBT. Next base: position 49,940 of record NZ_JAQISX010000009.1, on the reverse strand, counting down.
TGTTGTGACAACTGTACGGGGTAAGACAGCAACATTGAAGGGAAATCCTTTAAGTGTTTCCTTGATAAGTGGTCAGAAAATTGCCACAGGATATGAAGGTGTTGTTTTTGATCCACAAGCGCAAGTTGTCTATCAATATCTTCAGTTTAATGAAGCGCGTGATATTGATCATTTTAATATTGAGATGGATAAGCTTGATCAGTGGGTGGTGCGTGTTGGTGGACGTTTGATGAAGACACTTGCTGCGCCTGAAAAGGATCGTGATGTTTCTTTCTATGGTAAGATTCATTTTGCTCATGATTTTGGTAAAGAAAGATCTGTGCGTTTTAAAGATTCTTTCCAATTGGGCGCTTTTGGTTCTTCTCTAGAGGCAGGATTGGGGCTTAATGCTCACTTGTCTCAAAAAATCGCACTTCATGGTGATTTGGTTTATCAGCATAAGTTGAGCAAAGGTGGTTTTTCTGGAATTAGTTTTTCTGGTGGATTACGCTATCGTTTTTAGAATGATTGCCTTTGGGATTAATTTAAAAAAACCACAAGTATCGCTTGTGGTTTTTTTATTATTATTTTGTTTGCAACTTTGAAGATAAGCTTTTTAAAAGAATGTTTTTTTGCATGAAAAAATTTGTTTCTTTTTAGAAACGAGATAAGGCTTTATGGGGCTCAATTTTTGCTTTTTATGCTGTTTTCTTCTATGCAAGATACTGATCTATAATAATTGATTGTTTTTTTATTGAATGAGAAACACAAAATATCGTGGGATTCTCTTATTTTAAATCTGTTCTATGTTGAATCGATAAAAATCATTCGTTTACACATTACAAGTGGGGAGAGCCGTGTGAATAAAAACTGGATAAGAGAGAAGTTAAAATGTCTCTTCTGAGCTGTCTTAAGGAGCCAAGGGCTGTTATAACATTTTAGGATTGATAAAGTAGGGGGTCTCGGTTTACTTATTCATAAGTGTAAAAACGGGATGTTTAATGAATTTAATATTATACTCTTCATGGGCGCTATCGCAAAATGAGCTTCGGTGTGTTGAGAGATGTGTTTTTAAAACAAGCATGTGATTGGCAACATATCTATATGCTGTTTGGGGCTATTTTATATGATGATTGTGATTTTCTTAGAGAACGCGATAAACATAAAGTTATGAGGCAATATGTCTCTCCTTTTTTATCAATTTACAAATTTTCTTGAGATTACTGCTTTGGGATGCGGGGGATTTCATTCTATTTTTACGCGTTTTTTTGTAAATAATACAATTTAAAATTGTGATATTTTTAAATTATGGCTTTACATAAAGTGCATAGTGGATATATAAAACACAAAACGTATTTTAATTATCACGCGTAACTAACGTTATTAAATAGAACGCGTGTTTTTTTATTTTTAGAGAAGGGGAAGAAAGTTTGTAGAAAATTATGTTTAAAAATCATCTCTCTTTATGTCGTTTTACAACGGTTATTTTTTTCTTTGTACACAATGCTGATGCCGGTGAAGTTTCCTCTCAGAAAAAGCAATATTCATGTAATGAAAGTGCCTCATTTTATCATTGTAATGATGGTCAAACACATGAAATTTCTAGGAAAACTTATCAACTCACGGGTGAAAGTTCTAAGGCAGCTTTAGAGGCATCAGGAGAAAATACACTCATTGAGGGAGAAGCTATAATCATTAACAGTGTTTTGAATGCTGATGGACACTCTGAAAAAGACACTTGGACAACAGGTGTAAAAGCTTCAAAAGGGGGAGGCGTTGCTCTATTTAATTCCATGTTAAATAATGTGTCGATAGGAGCCGATATTGAAGAGGATGGCGCTTTTGATATGCAAAACGGGGTGATCAAAGCAACCAGAATGGGGATCAGTGCTTCGAGTGAGCAGTCGCTTGTTTCTTTGACCAAGACAGAGATTAAGACATCTGCTGGTGCAATAGCTCTTTTAAGTCATAATGGGGCAAAAGTCTATATGAAAGGAGGAAAAATTGACTTTGCGGATGGTATTGCCGTTCAAACAGGAGGAGGGGGAGAATTTAATTTAGAGGGAGTTTCTATAACAGGAAAGGGAAAACAGGCAACAAATACAGACAATCACCATAAAAGTTCTGCTTTTAGTATGCTTCAAGGAAAAGGTATGATTCATTTTCAGAAGGGAAATGTTCATGTTAACAATGCTCATGGCCTTGTCTTGCAAGGGAATAATCATAATGCTGCTCATATCAAACATTCCAATGTTTTTGTAAGAGGACAAGCATTTCATGGTATGCACTTTTTTTGGCAAGCTGTCTTGAATGATAAAAAAACAATCATACCTGGAAAAGGGGCAGTCCAGTTGACTCAGACAACTTTTATGGCCCCAGAAAGTACGGCTCTTTATAGCCACGAATTTGAAAGTTCTGTTAAACTCCTACAAAATTCAAAAGTTTCTGGCGATTCACTTCTGAAAGCAGTTGAACATTCCAATATCAAGATTGAAGCTGATGCTTCTACCTTACAAGGAAGCGCATATGTTGATGAAAGTTCTACAGCTGAGATAGTGTTAAAAAATGGTTCAAAGTGGATTTTATCGCGACCAAAATATGGACAATTACAAAGCTCTGATGTGTCTGGTTCTAGGTTAGGAAATTATTCTTCTATTTCATCGGTCGAACTTACGGATAGTTCTCTTATTTTTGAGGAACTCAAATCCAAAACAACAGATGGTTATCAGACACTTCTCATCGGAAAAGGATTAGGGACTGTTTATAAAGCGTACGGTGACGCATATCTTTATCTTAATACCTATTTAGATAAAGGAGGAAGGCTTGAAGATCAGAAAACAGATCGTCTTTTAATCAATGGTGATCTTGAAGGAAAAACAACAGTTGATGTTTATAAGGTTCCTGGAAGCCCAGGGGCATTGACAGGAGAGGGTGGTAATGATCAGGGAATTTCCATTATTCAGGTTTATGGACAAGCCGCTGAAGATTCTTTTCAGTTAAAGGGGGGGTATGTTACACTTGAAGACTCCCCCTATCAGTATCATCTTAAAAGTTATGGTCCAAGCTCTGTTTTAGGAACGGCTGATTCCAATCAAAGGGTGCTTAAAAACACTGGAACATTTTGGGATTTTCGCCTTGAAAGTAAAATGGTTGATTCTTCCTCTTTTGATCCCACTGAAGTTTTTCCTGTTCTTGATTTCATTGACCCTCCTGTTTCTGATGAGGTTCCTTCTTTCCCTAAAACTCATCCTAATATAACTAGAGGTGAAGAGGAGGCTATTGATCCTAATTCTCAGCAAAAGCCTCAGGAGCCAAGTCTTTCTTCTTCTGTAGATTCTTCTGATAGGGATTCCCATCTTAAAACTATATCTGATGCTTCTGATGTTTTTGTGCTGGATGTTCCAAATCCTCCTCCTGTTTCTCCTCCTTCCTCTCTTGCACCTGTTATTCCAGTTATGACTCCATCTCATCCAGTTGTGCCAACATCTGGTTTATCTGTCCCGCCCTCTGTCGCTCCTACTTCTTCTGTTGTTTCTCCCCCTGCATCTGGCTCATCTGTCCCGCCTTCTGTTACTCCCCCTATTTTTGAGCTTTCTTCTCACTTTTGGCCAAATGTGAGGACTATTGTTCCACAGGTTTTGACTTATGTTCTTGTGCCAAATACCTTATTTCATGCTGGATTGGTGGATATCAGTTATCAAAATAAGCAGTTGCAAACACTGCGAACTTTTTCTCGTCGATTGTTGAAAACTAATGAAAATCCAGCTTTATTTTTGCGTGGTTACGGGGGACATCATCGTTATGCTTCCAATTTGTCTGCACTGGAATATGGATATGGAGGCGACCTTGATTATAATGCACTAGAGGCAGGTGTTTTACTCAAGAAAATCGAAAATGTATATAGTACGACATCTTTTGGAATTATGGGAAATTATGGCAAACTTTCTTTGCGTCCTCGAGAGGTGAAACAACATCAAGAAAGTATATTTGATAAATGGACAATCACAGCATATGGGAGTATGCAGCATAATACGGGACTTTATATAGATGGTCTCTTCTCTTATGGTTTGTTTAATGGCAATGTTCTTACACGTGAGCGAGGTAAAACGGCTGCATTGAGAGGCAAGCCCTTAAGTTTTTCCTTAACCGCTGGTAAAACATTTATGATAAGCTGTCGATGTTTTATTTTTGAACCACAGGTTCAATTTGTTTATCAAAATCTTCAGTTTCATAATACGCGTGATATTGATAACCTTAATATTGATATGCGAAGACCAGATCATTGGGGGATGCGTATTGGCGGGCATTTAACCAAAACACTGACATTGATGAAAGATGCACAGGTTCTCTCATTATATGGTACGTTTCATTTCGTTCGTAATTTTGATGATAAACAATTTGTGTATTTTAAAGATGCTTTCCAACTTGATTCTTTTGGTTCTTCTTTAGAAGCTGGATTTGGTGTTTATTCGCAATTATCCACAAAAATCACTTTTCATAGTGACCTGATTTATAAGCATAAATTTACCAAATCTGGCTTTTCTGGAATGCATTTCTCTGGTGGACTAAGCTATCATTTTTAATTTTATTTTTCTTTAATGCATCTTTTGTGAAAACTATAGACACAAAAAATGACCTTATTGTGTTTTTTTCTGATTTTTAACTTTACGTATAATCCAAAAAGAATTATGTTAAAAAACATAATGGTAATAATCTATCGATGAACTAGGTCTTTTTTTTCGATTTTTAATGAAGATGAAGTAAGAGAAGTTTAGAACTAATCGTGATGGAAGCATTAAAACCTCATGTATCTTTATGTGATCTTAGGACGTCTGTTCTATTCTTTGTTTACAATGTAAAGGAACAGGAACGTGTCGTTTTCTTTTAAAGTATTATTGATGTGATGCTTTTGAAGAGCGTGGGTTGTGGTGTGAGTGATATTCGTTCAGATGCTGCTGATACTGATAGCAGTTTTTCTGGTGTTTTGAAGGCAAAAAAGTTTGGTTAGGTAAGTATTAAGGTAGAGAAAAAGGAAGTTAGAGATTGGTGGGGTTTTGGCGTTAAAAAAACACTGCTACAATTTTTTAAGAAGATTTGCATGAGAGAAATGAAGATTGCTTCGGATAAGGTTTTCGTTACTGGAAGTGGTGAGAACACGGTTAATGATAAAAGTATAAGCGTCTATGATCATGGTTTTCATCAGGCTGTTTGGGGACTAAAGCCAAGGCGATTTTCTTTTTATTAAGGATGGTAAGATTAATGTTTCAAATATTGATGGTCTCGTGATGGAGAGCATGGAGGTTGTTTTTAAGAATTCAAGTATTTCTTTTCATGGTCGTGAAATTCGAGAGAGGACTTTAAAAGAACGTCCCTCACAAGAAGAATATATAGAATCAGAGGCATTGGCTGGATTGGAGAAATTCAGTTCAAAAGACTAACTTTAGTGTTTCTAATGGCACAGCTATTTATATCGGTAGCCTTTTTCTCTATGGGATATTTAAAAGGGGTGTTCTCATGCAAGCAAGAGGTAAGACAACAACATTGAAGTAAACAGCTTTGGGAGGGCTTCATTAATTGCTGGAAAGTCATTTATGAGCGGATATAAGGGGCGTATTTTTGATCCGTAGTTTCAGATCGTTTATCAAAATGTGTGCTTTGATAAGACATTAGATATTGATGGTTTTGATATTGAAAGGGGAAAACTTGATCTGTGGCTGATGTTTGGTGTGTGGGCGTTTAAGCAAGACGCTTGTGGCTTTTTGAAGAGGGAAAAGTTGTTTCTTTCAATGAAAAGTTTCATTTTGCCAATAGTTTTAGAAAAAAACAATGTGTTCAGTTTGGAGATGAATTCTAATGAGGAGCTTTGGGTTCTTTTTTAGAAATTGGAGCGGAGTTGAATATGCAGTTGTCTTCAAACTTTGTATTGTATGGAGATGTCACTTATCTGCATCATTTTAGAAAAGTAGCTTTTTCAGGGATGATTTTTTCAGACGGGTTGCGCTGTCATTTTTAAGCGTCCATGAAATATAATCTGAATTTTATATAAGCTACAGAGTGTTGTGTTAAGTATAAAATGAATATCTAAGTTGTATACTTCTCACTATTCATTTGTTTAAGTGAGTGTTATTGCGCGTATTTTTTATTTTTAAGTCAGGAAGGGGGGAAAAAGAAAAATTGGGAATAGAATTATGGTTAATGTATTAAGGGATTATAGATTTTTATTTATCACAACGGCTATTGTTTCTTTTTTGCCAATCGTGAGTGTTCATGCAAATTCTCTTCATTTAGGAAATCGCTGTGATCCAAATGCTCAGTTTTATAAATGCAATGATGGTAAAAAACATACGATTGAAAATAAAACTTATCATTTAAAATATTCTCAAGAATATATTTCTGACACTACTCCTATTTCAGCTCTATATGTGGAAAAAGCAGGTACAGTTGTTGATGCATCTCAGATAACTGTTACGGGTGATAGCGCAGATGAATTATATGGCTATGGTGCATTAGCAAAAGAGGGAGCTCGTCTTAATCTAAAAGATTCAAATTTTAAGAATATACCAGCCCTTCATGCTGAAAGTGCGGTTATTCGCATGACAGATGGCACTATTACAGGAGTTTCTCACGCTATTTCTGCATTGGGTAAAGGAACAGATATTGCTTTAGTGCGTGTCAAGATTGAAACGACACCAAGAGAAAGGACATCGAAAGAATTGAATGGTATAGGAGAGATTGCTCTGATTAGCAGTTTGGGTTCAAAGATTAGGTTGTCAGGGAGTAGCGTTATTTTTAATGGGAAGGGCCCGTTTTCATCACTTTTTGGGGGAGAGTATAGTTTCGATAGTTCTGTCATTAAGGGAAAAGGAGAACAAAAAACTGTTATTGTTGGTGAGAAAAGTGTCAATAAATTACCAGAAGCTTTTGATATCTCTCAAGGTGGCTTTGTTCAATTGAATAATAGTTCTATGGAACTGAGTGATATGCATGGTTTTTTGGTTAAAATTTCTTCAGGGAATGTGAATAATAAAGGTAGGTTGTTGCGAGCATTTAATTTAGCTGATGCATTTAAGAAGACGAATATTAAGATTGAAAAATCCAATATTTCTATTCAGGGGAAGGGCGCTTATGGTCTGTATTTCTATGGATCAGATTCTAATGATATATGGGGTAATATGAGTGCTCTGAGAGCGCAGGGTGTTGCTCTGGAAAAAGCCTCTGTTCAGTTATCAAAGACAAATTTTTTAGTTCCAGAGGGGATTGCCGTTTATGGTACGGGAGATGCTGGTTATGGGGCTGAAGCTATCCTTGAATTATCGGAAAATACAAAGATTTCTGGTGATTTATTGTTAAAAGCTGAAAATAATTCTTCTCTTCGTGTTCAAGCCTATTCTTCGACTCTTACAGGAGGAGCACGCATTGAAGGTAGGTCTCGTATTGATTTGCAGTTAAAAAATAGTTCAACATGGTATCTTACTAAGAGTAAATATCAAGGCTCACAAGACTTTACGGTTTCATCACTTTCTACTTTGAGCCTTTTGGATAGTACCGTTGTTTTTGAGAAATATGTCTCTCAAGATTATCACACATTGTATATTGGAAACAAAATAAACAATGGAGACGATATTCATACATTGGACAATAGCAATAAAACAGCTGGTATGAATGACGTGTCCAATAAAGTATACAGTGCGGAAGGTAATTCTCAGATTAAGATGAGCACATTTATGCATAGTGATGGTTCATTTAATTCTCAACAAACGGATCGCATTTTGATCTATGGGGATGTTGTGGGAACCACCCTCATTGGGATGGAAAAATTTCAAAAAACTTCAGATAAAGAAGCAGGCAGTGAAGGAAGTCAAAGTGTTTCACTTATTCAAGTTGCAGGGACGGCAGAGGAAAATTCTTTTAAGTTACTCAATAGTTATACGACGGTAAATGGTTTTCCTTATCAATATAAACTTCGTGGCTATGGTCCAAATTCTTCTGCTGGAAATGCGGATCCCCAAAATAGATTGGTTGCAGGGAAAGGAGATTTTTGGGACTTTCGTCTCGAGAGTGTTTATATTGGTTCTGAGTTAGATTCTTCTGAATCTGCTTCTAAGCCGACGCCTACGGTTATTCCTCCTCAATCTGAGGAAGAAAAGACCCCTTCTGAGCGACCAACAGAGACTATTTCGCCTGAACAACCGCCTACTGTTGAGCCTCCACTTCTATCATCTACACCTTCTTTGCCTGAAGGATCTAACCCATCTGAAACATTTTCTCCTACGGATTCTACACTTACTCCTTTTAAACCTGTTTCGCCTCAGCCTCCTTCTGTACCAACGGCTCCAGAGGATCCTTCTACTGTGCCTATGCCTTCTGTTCCCGTTGAGACTTCTAGTGATGAGGTTATGCCATCTAAGCCATCTGTTCCGGTCGTTCCTTCATCTACAGATTCTCCTTCTCTACCCCTTGAACCAAAGCCTTCTAAACCTTCTGCTCCTGTTGAGCCTTCATCTCATCTTTCTGTCCCATTTAATGGGCAGGCTGAACAAGGAATTAGAGCTGTTGTTCCTCAACTGCCAACGTATCTCCTTTTGCCAAATGCTTTATTCCAAGTGGGGTTGATGGAGATGACTCCGCAAAATAAGATGTTAGAGACAATGCGGGGTGCTTTTTATTATTTTTCTAAAAAGAATAAAAATACAGCCTTTTTTCTGCATGCTTATGGGGCAAGCCATCATTATGCTTCCAATTTATCTGATCTTGAATATGGCTATAGTGCTGAGCTTGATTATAATGCGTTTCAAGCAGGTGTTTTGTTAAACGAGATGGAGAGTTTATATACGCGTACATTCTTTGGGGCTTTGGGAAACTATGGAAAACTTTCTCTAGCACCGCAGAATGTTGAACAAAGCAAAAAAAGCTCATTGGATAAATGGTCTATTGGGGCCTATGGAAGTCTACAGCATGATACAGGTTTGTATATCGATGGGGTGTTATCCTATGGTCTTTTTAAGGGAGATATTTTAACCCTTGCACGAGGCAAGGTTATGGCGTTAAAAGGGAAACAGTTTAGTGGATCTTTAACGAGTGGCAAAACGTTTGTAATAGGGTGTAAAGGTATTGTTTTTGACCCACAGGTTCAGGTTATTTATCAGCATCTTCAGTTTAATCAGGCATATGATGCTGATCATATTGATGTTGATTTGGGAAAATTTCATCAATGGATGGGGCGTGTTGGTGGGCGTTTAAGCAAGACGCTTGGTGTTGTGGAAGAGGGCCGAGAGGTTTCTTTTTATAGTAAGTTTTCTTATTTGCATAATTTTGAAGATAAGAAATTTGTTTCTTTTAAAGATGATTTCCAGTTAGGTTCTTTTGGTTCTTCTTTGGAAGCAGGGCTTGGGTTTAATGCACGTCTTTCTTCAAAATTTTCGCTTTATGGGGATGTCACTTATCAGCATCGGCTTAAAAAAGTTGGCTTTTCTGGTGCGAGTTTTTCTGCTGGATTGCGTCACCGTTTTTAAAAGAGCTCCATTGTGCATTTTTATAGGAAAGGCAGAAAAATTTTCTGCCTTTTTACTCTCTTATAATTTATACTCCCTCGTCAATATGGTTATTTTTTAAAGTATAAAAATGATTTCTTTGATTGATGATTGAAGTTACTCAAGATGCTTTCTTCTATGTAATGAGAATTTTTTCTACAAGTTTTAATATTGTGATATGAGGAAAGATTTCATTATGAATGTGATGAAAATCTTTTATATTGAAAGCTTTGTTGCGTAATCTTTCAAAAGAGGTAGTATTGATGGTTGTTTGTATTAATATATAGTAGGATTAGGACTGTTTTTTTAGCGTTTTTCTTAAGATTTTTTTAGGATTATTTTGTCTGTTTCTTTATTCGTTTTTTAGATCAAACGTTGAGATTTTGTGATCTTTATATATTGTTTTGAATTTTATTTGAGAGAAAAAAATAAACGGTATTCACGTTTATATTCGTCAATATGCATATTTTTTAAGATGTTTACTTGGAGATTTTAGATAAATACTTTTATTTTTAGAAAATACTGAGAGAATTTGAGATTAAATTACCATAAAATAAAGGATACTTAATCGTGTTTTTAAGGGTATTTTTTCTTTTTTGCAAATAATAGATGCCAAGAGCAACTTTGATAAGATATAGATTATAATAAGTGGGCATCATTATTCTATTTTCTAGGCTTTCAATATTGCACTGACTTTAGCATTTGAAAGACTTCATAAGAGGCATGTTTAATCTTTTCTTGAACGTTTTGTATGGATACGGGATTTTCCCTGTTTGTAATGTGCAAGCAGACGGTTTTGGTTACTTTAATATAAATAGATTTGAATCGAGAGAATTTTATGATTTTAAGGTTTTTCACTTGACATGTAAAACAGTAAACACCCCTTTATTAAACCGATTTGATATGTCTAGATAAGAAGCTACATTGTTGATCAGAATTGTTAAGGAATTTTATTTTTTGAGGTATGGAGTAGCGGTCAAAAAATTTTTATTGAGAAAAATAGTTTTGAGTCCTCTTCTTTTAATCGTAGGAATAAAAAAGCTTTTTGGGTGATAATAGAAGCTATGTTTTGCTGAAGTTTTAAGAAATGTATCTTTATGGGAGTGTGCAGCCTATGGCATAAATTATTATAGAGAAAGTTTGCTTTATAAGGGATGGGGGCGGTCTTATAGATGATATTCTTGTATGGAGAAAATAATGTTTAAAAGGTCAAAAACTTGTTTAAGGTCTTGTCTTGTTTAAAGGGGGGAGAGAGGAAGATGGAAGGCTTCATGATTATAAGGACTTTGGGGATTGGGGGAGGGTGTTTGGAATTTCTGTGAGTTCTATAGATGGGTGGGGGTTCAGATTTCTAAAGGATTGCGTGGATATTTCAATCAGGGATAGTTGTACTTATTGGTGCTTGGCTTAATCAGTGATATTGATGATACCACATTCACCATTTTCACTGCCGAAGGTGAGATTGTGTCCTGTTTGATCCCAATTGAGTGCTGAGATAGCGCTTTTCCCATCCCTTCTTAGAAGGACTTCTTTTCCATCACGAAAATGTGCCGCTAAAATCATTCCATCATTGAAACCTATGGCGACAATTTCTTTGCTCGGATGGCATGAAACGGTGCTAACAAGTGCATTTGCTCGTGTTCCAAGTTCTAAGGGTGTTTTTCCCATGGGGCCCTCTTTTGTATGAAAGGGCCAAACAATTGCAGCACAAGCACCTGATGTTGTGAGCCATTTTCCTTTTGCACTCCAAGACCAGCTTTTGACTTTACTTGGGTAGCCACTCATCCGTAAATGTTGATGATCGGTAAGACGCCAGCCGTGTAAGGCGTTTTCTTGCATCGTGGAAATGACATAGCGGTTATCTGGTGAAAAGGTCACACCACAATGAGCGCCTTTCCATACCAATGTTGTGGGAGATATTTGTGTTGAGAGCCAATGAAGCGTAACGCCATTGTAATGGGCAACGGCAAGCCGTAAACCTTTTGGGGCAAAAGCCAGACCCTCTACACTGCGCTCATGTGGGAGCCCTTGTTGCTCTTTTCTAACATGCACAAATGCAAGACGAGCAGAGGAAAAGGCAAAAGCTTTTTGGGGACCAAAAGCAACGTTATTTATCCATTTGCGTTCTTTTAGACTAAGCAGTTCTGTGTGTCCATTAGCTGTTGTTTGACAGACTTTTCCATCTTCTCCCCCTGTAATGATTGCAGTATTGTCATGGGAAAAATGACTTGAAATTATTCCTTTATGAACTTCAAAGATTTGTGGGGTTGGGGTTAAAAAAACAATCAAACCTTCCACGGAAACAAAGGCTGGTTTATTGCCTATAAAACCACAGGAAAGGCAGTAACTTTTGAGATCATAATGGATAATGTTTGGCATTGTCACTCATTTTATGCGCAATTTTCAAAATCAGTTTTTAATTTTTCGCCATCAAGAGAGCGTCCGATAAAAATAAGGCGGCTTTCTCGTTTTTCATCTTCACGCCATGGGCGTTGATGTTGTCCATCAAGAAGCATATGAATGCCTTGAATGACATAACGATCATCATCTCCTTGAAAGGCAATAATGCCTTTAAGACGCAAGATATCAGGTCCTTGTTGCTGCGTAAGCTGTTGGATCCAAGGAAAAAACTTTTCTGGTTGTAGGGTACCTGTTTTTAAACTTACAGAAGTGACGGTAATATCATGAATGGTAGATGTGTGATGATGATGATCATGATGGCAATTGGGACCACACACATGATCTTCAGGTTGGTTTTTATGCTCGTGATCAAGAAAATGAGGCTCATGGTCTAGAGTCCGTTGGAGATCAAAGAAACCACGATTGAGAAGTTTATCAAGAGGAATATTGGTACGCTGTGTTGTATAGAGTATAGCGCGAGGATTAATAGCAAGAATAAGCGATTCTACATGGGCACGTTCTTGTGCCGTAACGAGATCAATCTTATTTAAAAGAACGATGTCTGCGAAGGCAATTTGCTCTTCAACTTCACGACTGTTTTTCAGTTGAATAGGAAAATGCTTTGCATCAACGACCGCTATAACACTGTCAAGCGTTGTTTTTTCATGGACTGTATCATCCATGAAAAAGGTTTGTGCAACAGGAACGGGATCAGCAAGTCCTGTTGTTTCTATAATAATCGCATCAAATCGATGAGAACGTTGCATCAGACTTTCTAGAATACGAATGAGATCGCCACGTACAGTGCAGCAAACACAGCCGTTATTCATTTCATAAATTTCTTCATCTGATTCAATGATTAAGTCATTATCAATCCCAATTTCACCAAATTCATTGACAATGACAGCATAACGTTTGCCATGATTTTCACTAAGAATGCGGTTGAGAAGGGTGGTTTTTCCTGCACCAAGATAGCCTGTAAGAACCGTAACAGGAATTTTTGTTGGGGGTATCGTTTCCATGGAGAGACCTTGTATTGTTCTTTACTGCCATGTATTTATATTAAACCGCTTGATATCATCAAGTAAATCATGAAGCTGAGATAGAACATGAGAAAAGATAGCTTTACCGGCTTGAGGTGTTGCTTTGCTTGCGTTTCCTGCTGCACCTTGCGTGTTGAGATCACGCATTGTCCAGCCAAAGGCATGAGGACCATAAGCGCGTAAATAGCGATAATTGGCAATCATATCCGCTTGTTTATTATGAAAATTTGTTGCCTTTTCCATATGAACTTTTTCTGGAGCTAAATAAAGCATGAGAGAGGTTTCTATAAAACCACCATGGATATCAAGAGGCTGTTGAGAAGGATCTATCAGACCTTGTGGTAAACCAAAACGGCTCCAGCTTGTCGCTACAGCAAGCATTGAAAAGCGCCTTCGTAATTCGGTGATAACAATGCTCATTAAAGGTGAATTGCCTCCGTGAGCATTGAGAAGAAGAAGACGGTTGATTCCTTTGTGATAGCAGTCTTCACCAATCTTTATCCAACGATTAATCGCATCAGAAAAGGTCAGGGTTTGTGTTCCTTTAATATCTATGTGTTCTATAGAATAGCCAATTTTCTCAACCGGTAAAAGGGTGATATGAAATTGTTCTTTTGTTTCTAACGTGAGGGCTTTTGCAAAAGCTTCAGCAATAATCCAGTCGGTTTCAAAGGGAAGGTGCTCTCCGTGATATTCGTGTGCGCCTAAAGGTAAAAGAGCGAGAAAAGGCGTGTTAGATACCATAAATTATTGCCCAACAGAGGAGTTTATAAAGATAAAGTGATCAAAAGGTTCTGTCACTATTTAATCTATCTATAAGAAAAACGCAAATAGGTGTATTTTTACATTCCATAGGGATACTCTAAAAATGAGAGCTTTATTAAAAATAGTGAAGATTTTATTGAGAGAAGCTAACACAGTTTTGATGGAATATGCGCTATTCCTTCTAAAGATCAATAACTTTTGTAAGAATTTTTTATTAATTCTTTTTGCCATGGAGAAAGGATAACCAAAGCATTTATGTTGGTGTGAAGGCTAGGATGGCATAGTTTTTGGTTTTAATTAGGATTCTCGCATTCTGAATTCAAGTTTATAGAGATGTCTTACAAAACGAATAGAAATGTTTGTACATTTATTTTACTTTGAATAATGTTTTAATAGATTTTAGTGTTTATGAAGAAAAAATGAATGTAATGAAAAGAATTTACATGAGATGAAATCACATAATGACACTATATTGATTTATAAAGAGTATTTATTTTTTTCATGTTGAATGAGAGTCTCAAAAAATTATAAGACTTTTTTTATTCCAAACTTGTTCCATTTTGAGTGAATAAAACTATGTTTTTTGTACATCACAAGTAGATTAGCTGTGAGGCGTGAAACTGTACAGGTAAGCTTCTGATTAACTATCTTAAATGCTAAGATCTTTTCTCACAATATCAGGCGGCTGGTAAAGTGTGTGATGGTGCCGGTTTGTTCTTTTATGAAGTGTCAAGATGGTGGTGCTTAATGAATTTACCGTTATACTCTTCGATGCGCAGCGGTGCGAAATTACAGAGAGCTTGATGCGTTTATAACTTGATGAGCGATCAGATGATAAAGAAGAAGTACCATTGAAATCAGGATAAGCAAAATCCCATTGCGTTGCAAGCTGTTTGTTTTAAAGAAAAAGCAAGTATTCAAGCCTATTTTGTAACGCTGCATATCGAAGAGTATAACGGTAAATCCCTATAATAGCAAAACAATTTTATATGATCATTTTTAAACCTTTTAAGTAAAAAGGGGGCACTGCATATACTTTGTTATCTTCCGATTTTTGCAACAGCACTTGGTGCTTAAAGTACCTTATAAGTGTATTTTTTCTTTTTTACCACTTTCGCCTTACACATTACTTTCGTTTGTGATTTGTAAGCAAATAAATTTGATTGGTTCAATATAAACAGCGTTAAAATTAAGGAAAACTTATAATCGTCAGGTGGTCTTTCATTCAACATGCAAAACAATGAATCATGATTATAAATCAGTCTTTTGCTTTTAAGATGAGCTGTTGATAAATTGGTTGATCAATATCGGTTTTTGACGATTATCTTTTTAATTTGTTTATCTTGCAGCTAGTCCTTTTTAAACCCCGATTTTTCACAGGTTACTTTATCACTTTTCCTTAAAATATTTACACAACTTTTTTATTCAGGTGTTAATGACACTTGTATTAAATATAGTATATGTATTATTATATGTATAAAATAGTTTTTTAAGAAATATGTTTTACTTTTACAGTTTTTATTATTAATTTAATTTTTATTTAAAGAAAAATATGGTAATATAAAATCATGTTTAAAATATTAAAAAATAATTTTTATTGCTCTATATTTATAGCATTCATTTTTTTTACACAATGTGCAGAAAGTCATATAAATATTGCTAAATATTTCTTTCAAAGTAAATTATTTTTACTAATCAAGAGAAAAATATAGTAGATCGAAATATAGATATGGCTGTGATTTATCCTATTGAAGAAGAAAATCAGCTAATTTTTATGAAAGTTAGGCAAGAGAGTTGTTTTTTAGCATTTTGGGAGGTGCTCTCATTTTTTATGACTATCTTAGTATTTGGTTTTAAGTAGTTTTCTAGCACTTTTGTGTTGCTTATAATGTTTTTATAAATCTGATAAGTTGTTTTGTTTTATAAGTGCGTTTTGTTAATTTTGAAAATCAAAATTTTCAATGCATTACGCTGTATGAGATAGGGGGGCTGAACAACTTTTTTGAAGATACTATGGGATGTTTTTATATATTAATAAAAGTTAAAGATTATTTTGTTAATGTTTTTTCTGTTTAACCATAGAGATCTTGATGACTCTTTTACACTTTATAACTGTTTTGTCAAAAATAGGACAGACTTTTAAAGTTTATTTCTGGAGATATATTTATTTTAGATCGCTTTTTTTATCTACTCGTGATTTTATTTTTCCGCATTACCAAGAAAAAACCTGTTCCATATCAATGAGTGATATAATAAAAGATTTTTTAAGAAGTACTTAATCTTTCTCTTATCTCAATAATATGCAAGTATTATTATATTGACAGTTTTTATTTTATAATCTTTTAAATTTGTTTTTTTGAGATTTATTTTGCTATGAAAGTTGATAAATTTTTATTATTTTAAATTAGAGTGATAAAAATAATGGAATGTTTTCATATTATCAATGATAAATAATTCTATTATAAGAAGCATAAATTACCTCTAATATTTATAAATATTTTTAAAGTTTTAGGTAATAATAATAGTATAGAGATTAGCGATACATTTTATTTTGGTAAATTTTTTCGTAATATGAGGTATTTATCAATTGTATTCGTTATGTTTTACAGTCATTTGATTTTTAAATAAACTTTCTTAAATAGACCATTCAGAAACTTTTTAGTATTGTTGTTATTATTTTTAAAATTTAAATTACATTGTTTTTATCTCTTTACATGTAATACATAATGTATTATATTATGAACTACATATAATGTATCATTTGTTTTTATATATAAGTATTCTTTTACTTTTTTGGTGAAGAAAAAGAGGAGAAAATAAAGTTATGTTTAGAATATTTAAAAATCGTGTATGTTCATTTACTTTTACATTATTTATTCTTTTTTTTGTACAAATTATAGAAGGGAATGCGAGTTTTGTAAAAAATCAATTTCAAGAAATGGGAATTGTTACTACACTAAAAAACAAATGTTGTTATTGAAGCAGGAGATACGGCTGTTATCCATGATGTTGAAGGACAAAATGTATTTACTTTTGGGAAAGTTGAAAAAGTTTCTGCAATTTCAGATGTAGCTTTTTGGAGAAGGGCAGATATTGTATCAGTTCTGGCTTCTTTATCCGCTGGGGATCTCATTGGTGCTGTTCTAGCTATTTTTAGATTATTTTTCTAATAATATTTGCTAATAATAAATGTATTTTTTGTCTGTGTTATTAGAGTTAAAAATCTTTTAGTGGATGTTTTTTTCTTTTTAAAAGGACTGCAAAATATTTTTTATTTGAAAATAAAGATAAGGATTTTTGTAGCTTCTTTTTGTAATTTATAATGGTTTTGTCAAGAATTCCTCTTATTTAAATTCTTACTTCATAATTATATATTTATTTTATATCGATGTTTTTAATTATGATGAAATTTATTTATATTGTTATAATAATATAAACATAGAATTTTTATATTAATTATTTAAACATTATAATTTTTAAAACTTTTTGCAATTAAAGCTATTTATATAATTTATATTATACAATAATTTATACTTAAAATATGTAAATTTTATTTATTTACATATAGTATATAATATGATATACGCTTCAACGTAATATTTTCTTATTACTTATATTAATAAGCTTATATATAAGTTTATTTTTTTATGTATGAAAATATTATTTTACTTTTTTACTAAATAAAAAGAGGAGCAAAGAAAATTATGTTTAAAATATTTGAAAATCGTGTGCGTTCAATTATTTTTACACTATTTATTCTTTTTTTTATACAAACCGTGGAGGGGAATGCAAGTTTTGTACAAAATCAAATTCAAGAAGTGGGAATTGTTACTATATTAGAAAAAAATGTTGTTATTGAAGCGGTAGATAGGGCTGTTATCCATGATGTTGGAGGACAGGATGGATTGTCTTTTGGGAAAGTTGAAAAAGTTTCTGCAATTTCAGATGCAGCTTTTTGGAGGAGGATAGGTATTAAAGCAGCTTTTTCTTCTTTATCCGTTGGGGATTTTATTGGTGCTTTTCTAGCTATTTTTAGATTATTTTTCTAATAATATTTGCTAATAACAAATGTATTTTTGTCCGCATTATTAAAATTAAAAGCCTTTTAATGGATGTTTTTCCTTTTTAAAAGGACTGCGAAATGTTTTTTATATATCAGTAAAAATTAAAAATCATTTCGTTAATGTTTTTTTATTTGAAAATAAGGATAAAGATCTTTGAAGGCTTTTTTTGCAATTTATAATGGTTTTATCAAAAGTATTATCTTAATTAAATTCTTACTTTATACGTATAAATTTGTTTTATGTATATATTTTATTTATATAAAATTTATCAATATTATTTATTATAAATTATAAAATAAGAAATATACAATTTTTTCGCTTATTATAATAATATAAAGTTATTATTTTTATACCAATTGTTTTAATATTATAGTTTTTTTTAATTTTTGTAATTAAAATCATTTATAAAAATCTATTATATAATATTTAATATTTAAATTATGTATTTACATGTAACACATAATGTGATACACGCTTCTATGTAATATTCTCTTGGTGTTTATATTAAGAAAAATTATATACAAATTTTATTTTATTATGCATGAGAATATTATTTTACTTTTATTGCATTACTTTTTAGTAAATAAAAATAGGAGCAAAGAAAGCTATGCTTAAAATATTTGAAAATCGTGTGTGTTCATTTATTTTTACACTATTTATGCTTTTTTTTGTACAAACTGTGGAGGGGAATGCAGGTTTTGTACAAAATCACTTTCAAGAAGTGGGAATTAGTTCAACATTAGAAAAAATTGTTGCAACACTGGAAAAAAGAATCGTTACTGAAGCGGTAGATAAGGCTGTTATCCATGATGTTGAAGGACAAAATGGATTATCTTTTGTGAAAGGTATAGTAGGGAAAAATCCTGGAAAAGATCCTGGAAAAAATCCTGGAAAAGATCATGGGAAAAAAAAAGGTAGTCTCTTTTCTGGGTTTGAATTTGACATAGGCAAAGGCTGTGCTGTCTTGTTGGGAGGGGCATGTGTTGTGGGACTTGTTGCTTCTATATGTATTGGGGAATTTGTAACTGCTCTTGCATCTGTGGCAGGATTGACAGCTTTAGTGGCACACTATATACCTGAGAACTGATTTTTTATAGTTTATGGTTATTTCATCGTTATAAGACGAGCACTTTTACCTCGCTTTATTAGTCTTTTAAGATTATCTGCATGCTTTGATATGAAGGTTATTCAGAAATATTGCATAACAAGGGATAAAATAAAAAAATATCCCTGTATTCAGGGCATTCATGCAGTAAGAAAAATGATAACAATAAGATGAATTTTAAAGTAATAGCGGGGGGATTTATTATAGATTTATATATGAGTGGGAAGTTTTTGAAGTAAAAGGTCTTGTTTGGCACGAAGACGAGCAATCCATTGATCTTCACGAATAGTTGTATTATGTACTGTAATGAGTTCGTTTTTTTTAATTTCAGCTGTTACAGTTGCGTTTTCTAAAAGACCACAAGGAACGGCTTGGCGAGCGCGAGCTTCTGCAATATTCATGATCCAAGCACGATACGTATAAAGACCGATAAAATCTAACGGATCGCCTGGGTGTAAATCTTTTTTAGCAACAGCACAGACTTCTACTACGGGATGGTTAAGAGGAACCATATCTTTTTTGCCATAAAGCATCACGCGTGCACAGGTGAGGGGAACTTCCATAGCTGTGAGATGATAGGGGCGGTGAAAGGTGAAGTAAGGTCCCCGACCAATTTTTAAATCTTCCATGCGTTCGCGTAAACGTGGGTGTGTTATTTCTGCAATGACAAAGACACCTGGAGAAACACCTTGACCTATTGAATAATCCACCACACCATATTGCTGCAAAATACCGCCATCTTGTTTTGGAATAAGGACTTTGTTTAAATCTTGTAGGGCCGCTTGAGGGCCATGCATTCCTGGGCAATCGGGGAGAAGTCCAGTGGCATTGGCAATGGCTGCCATTTCAACCATCGTTTTGGAACCATCAATAAATTCAACCAACATGCGCACATTCATATTACGCCGTAATGCTTCTTCTTCATAAATATCAGGTGTGGCATCAAAGAATAGAGGATTATTTTTTCCCTTTCCCGCTGCAACAATCTTATGCCCAAGAGCTGAAACAAACTCGATGAGTTCCATACATGAAGTCGGTTCATCTCCCGCACCAAGGGTATAAATAAGCCCTCGTTTTTCTGCTTCATGTTTCAGATACGCGCCAATCGTAACATCGGCTTCAACATTCATCATGACAAGATGTTTGTTGTTTTCAAGTGCTTTAAAGCCAATTTCCGCTCCCGCTTCAGGATAGCCTGTTGCATCAACGATAATATCAATTTGTTCATGGCGCAAGACAAGGTCAATATCGTCTGTTGCTGCAATCAAACCTTTTTCAATGCTTTGCGTGAGGGCATGAGCATTTTCAACTTCACAGACATGTCCCTCTTCGCCGTAAGCAATTGTCGCAGCATCAAAAATACGTGAAGGTGTCCTCGTGGCGACAGCAGCGACTGTTATTCCCTCCATTTGCGCAATACTTGATAATAAATCTGTGCCCATCTCCCCACAACCAATCAATCCAATACGGATGGGAGGATGGTTTTCTGCACGTTGCTTTAAATCATGCGCTAAACCTGTTAGGTTCACATTGCTTGTCATTCTTTTTTCCCATTTGAAAACTATACTACGAAAAGAGTTTTCTTATGAAAAGAGTTTTCTTATGAAAAGAGTTTTCTTATGAAAAGAGTTTTCTTATTCATAAGGTGTATTTGTTTTTAAGACAATTAATCTTTTATTCTTGATGCTCTAATCAACGGGTTTTATAAAAGCAAGGGGGATGATTGCTTTTATAAATAAAATAGGAATAGCGTTATGCAGAAAAAAATCACAGTACAAGATGTCACTACTTTTATTGGAAAAGAAATGGGATTATCGCAGTGGCGTCTTGTTACACAGGATATGATTAATCAATTTGCATGCGCTACAGATGATCACCAATGGATACACGTTGATGAGGAAAAGGCTAAAAAGACACCTTTTGGGGGAACGATTGCTCATGGATTTTTAACATTATCGCTTTTGTCTACGCTTGCTTATGAGGCTCTTCCAGAGTTAGAAGGGGCTACAATGGGGATTAATTATGGTTTTGATAAAATACGATTCATGAGTCCTGTGAAGACAGGAACACGGGTACGGGCGCGTTTTGTGCTCGATGATGCAGAAATTCGCCCTTCTGGTCGCGTAGTCTTCCATTATGGGGTTACAGTGGAAGTAGAACTGCTAAAAAAACCAGCCCTTACGGCTCAATGGCTTATTGTTGCTGTTATGGGGGAAAAACTTTCCAATCCTTAAGATTATTTGAGTGCTTTGTTTGATAAAAATTTTTATATAACTTTATTATAACTTATCTTCGATGATAAAATTAAGAATATATTGATTCATAAGGATAATCTCGTATCATTTATCCTGATACGCGTCTCTAGAGTATCGTGAGGTTTTCTCATTTTAAACTTATTTCCATGTTGAAACAATCAAAAGTTGAAACAATTAAAACCACTCATTTGCACGTTTAAAAGCGGGGAAGTCTGTATGGAGTGGAACTGTGCAAGAAAGGTATGCCTTTGAATCTTCTCAAGTATCAAGGGATGGGATGCTACATTGGCTATTTGCAAAGTGTCTGATGGTATTGGCTTACTTTTTTATAAAGTGTAAAGATGGAGGTTCAGTAGATTGACTATTATACCATTTTGGACACTGTTGCGAAATGGACGTGGTAGTTTTGATCTTCTTTCAAACAAGCATATGAATATGTGAGATAAATCTATTCCATTTAGGGTCTTTATGTTTTACGAGTAGGCTGTGATCCATTAAAGGACGTGATAAACGAAAAGTGTGAGGCAATATGTAATCTCCATTATTTATTGTTTTAGACGCTTTTGAAAGCTTTAATGCTAAACTAAAGAATAATGGTAAGGATGAAAATTGGTTTGCATCTTTACGCTTTTAATATTTTTCCAAAAATTAATTGCTCTTCCCGTTTTAGAACTCTTGATAGATCCGCAATACGCTCGCTTGCACTTTGGCATACAAAAGTAGGAACAGTGTTTAGAGCTTTTATCCCACTCGATCTGTGTTTAAAATGTGCTGCTACATTTGATCTAGATGTTGATTGACAGGTAAACCTTATTTAAGAAAATAAAATAATGTCATAAAACTATGGGTAGATTAGCAATAGAGTGGCGAGATATTTTTGTTTTTTATCAAACACTTTGGAAGACAATAATCATACATTGAGAGTGATCAGGTATAATTATGGCTGAGGTTTTATAGCTCTTCTCATTTAATCTCCTTTTATATTGAAGCCATCAAACTATTTACTTGGTTACAAAATGGGAGCTTATGTCGATAAGGTCGTTAAAAAAAAAGGAAAGTGCTTGTTTTTTTTATAAGCGTTTTCGATTGCTAAGGGTTGATTCATTGGCGAAGTATTGCACTTTAGAAGTGGCAAAGAGGACGATAATGCTGGCCTGTGAAATTCTCAGTCTTTTAATGCTTCGTTTTATCAAGTTTTTGTACGATTTTATCAGAAGTCCATTGGGTTATAATATTGAGCATGATCAAAAGAAGGATGACGATGGTCATGATGAAGGTATTATAGCGTTGATAGCCGTAGCGGATTGCCATGTCTCCTAAACCGCCTCCACCAAGATATCCGGCAAGTGAGGTGGCTCCTATAAGAGAAATGACCATGACTGTAAAACCTGTAATCAGGCTAGGAAGAGCTTCAGGAATAAGAACATGTCTGATGATTTGAAGACGGCTTGCTCCCATAGAGCGGATCGCTTCAATGAGACCGTTTTCAACGGTTTTAAAAGAGAGTTCGGCCATGCGCGCATAAAAAGGAATAGCTGAAATGGTGAGAACAAAAATAACAGAAGGCATTCCTACGCCTCTTCCTACAACGATACGGGTAACGGGAAGAAGATAAAATGCAAGAATAATAAAGGGAATGGCACGAATACTGTCAATGATGATGCTTAAAGGGCGATTGATAAGAGATGAAGTAAAAATTCCGCCACGTGCTGTTGTATGAAGAAGAAGACCTAGGGGAAGCCCTATAATAAGCGCTATCAAAGAAGCACTCATCGTCATCAAGATTGTATCAAAAAGGGCCCTGGGAAGTTCATGAGATAGAACATTAAACATAACCTAACACCTCACAATATCGTCCCTTTTCGGTTAACCATTGAACGGCTTTTTTAAAAGCTTCTTGATCTTGAGCAGGAAGGCATAAGAAGAGACGCCCGATGGTTTCTCCTTGAACTGTATCGATCCCTCCGTGGAGAATACGTGCTCTTAAACCGCTTTCATCTTCCAGAAGATGGAGAAAAGGTTGTTGGGCAATTGCACCGGCAATATTCATTTCAATAATAGCTTCTTGACCGATGGGTTTAAGATTTTGTGCATATTTTTCAGGAAGTTGTGGCGTAACAAGTTTAAGCATGGCAATGGTTGTTTCTTCTTGTGGGGATGTAAAAATATCCTTTACACGTCCTTCTTCCACAATACGTCCTTGATTGAGAACAACAACGCGATGTGCAATTGTGCGTACCACTTCCATTTCGTGGGTAATAAGCACAATTGTGAGATTGAGGCGATTGTTAATATCGGCAAGAAGTTCAAGAATAGACTGTGTTGTTTCAGGATCAAGAGCAGAGGTTGCTTCATCTGATAACAATATTTTAGGATTAGCAGCGAGCGCACGGGCAATGCCAACGCGCTGTTTTTGCCCTCCAGATAATTCTGCTGGATAACAATATTCTTTACCACATAATCCTACCAATTCAATAAGCTCAAGGGCACGTTTGTTGCGCTGTTTTTTGTTTATTCCTGTTAATTTGAGGGGTAATGCAATGTTATCAATCACCTTTTGAGATGAAAGAAGATTGAAATGTTGAAAAATCATTCCAATTCGTTGACGATAAGGCGCCCATTCTGTCTCTGATAGATTTGAAATATTGATACCTTCAAAAAAAAGAGAGCCTGTATCAATTTTTTCTAATCCATTTAAACAGCGAATAAGTGTTGATTTTCCTGCTCCACTGCGACCAATAATACCAAGGATTTCACCGGCATGAATATCAAGAGATAAGTTATCAACCGCTGGATTACCCGCCGTTTTTTTAAAACAACGGCTGACATTTTTTAAGGAAATGAGGGCGTTTTTTTCCATTTAAAATTACCAGAATGTTTAGCAAAACGACGAAAATATGAGGTATAATTACCAAGATGTTTGTGCTGCTGGACCAAAGATTTCTTTGATTTTTGCGCGAACAGGCTCGCTATTGTAGGCAGCAACTAATTTTTTGACCCATGGTTCATCTTTGTCGCTGGTCCGCACAACAATGATATTGTTATAGGGATTATTTTCTGCTTTTTCCCATGCAACAACATCTTTTTGCAAATCTAGTCCAGAAACCAAAGCCCAATTTGTATTGATAACGGCAATATCAAAATCATCGATAGCTCGCCCTAACATGCCGGCATCGAGTTCCCGGATTTGCAAGTTTTTAGGATTTTTAATAATATCTAGCGGAGAGGCTAGAATATCATGAGGGTCTTTTAATTGAATAAGACCTAAAGAATTGAGAAGGAGGAGGGCTCTTCCACCGTTGGATGGATCATTAGGAATGCCAACATGTGCACTATCACGCAGATCTTTTAAATCTTTAATTTTGTGGGAATAGACACCAATTGGTGTAATAAACGTGTATCCTACAACTGAAAGTTTATACCCCCGCTGTTCCATTTGGTTTTTAAGATAAGGCGTGTGCTGAAAAGCATTTGCATCAATCTCTCCTGCATTAACAGCATCGTTGGGCAAAGTGTAATCAGAAAAATAAACAAGCTCAATTTCTAAACCAGCGTTTTTAGCTTGCTCCGCAGCGACTTGCCAAACAGTGGCTTCGTGTCCTTCCATGATACCAAGTTTGATTTTTGATTTTTCTGCGGCCATGGAAAAGGTAGTAGACAAAAAAAGTGTAAAGAGAGAGAGGAATAATCCTATAATACGACCACGAGAATAAAACTTTAATGTCATGTGCTTTTAACTTTCTTTTATAAGAGATTTTTTGAGGAAAGCTTCAATATACTCTATCTTCTTTTATGAAAACCTAAAGTTATACAAGCTTGAGAGAATATTCAATCACTTTTATTTTAAAAAGAATATTCTTTTTTTCTATTTTTTCGCAGTTTTGACGAAATATCATCATTCGTTAAGGGAACCAATGACACCTTAAAAACTTCTTTAAGAGACGATTGGCTAAAGAGCCAAGCAATCAGATGATGTTTTAGCAGTCAATTCATGAGGGACGTACTGCACAATTAAAATCAAAAGTCCCGTGTTTGTGAAGAGGGGTGGAGGGGATAAAGAGAGATTTTGTGGTTATGGGGCTTGGGGTGTTTGGGGAAAATAAAGATTGATGATCACTGGATTTAAATACGGCAAATTTTTGCAAAGGCAAATATTCTGCCCTTTACATGTTAGAGAGGAAGAAAAATAATGTTAAGAAAGAATTTTTTATCAACGACAATGATTTTATGGGCTTTGGGAGCATCAGGGGGGGCTGTGACTGCTTCTCACGCGCAAACTGGGACCATTGCTGGAACCGTTGCTCGTGTTGCATCAGGACAGGTATCTTTACGCACAGGCCCTGCGACAGCTTACAAAGTGATCGCAATGGTTCCAATGGGCGCAAAAGTGCAAATTTATGGCTGCTTATCCAATAAAACTTGGTGTTCTCTTGGGTATCATGGAAAAGTTGGTTGGGCATCTGCTCGTTATGTCAATGTTGCTAATGTTCCTACCATTGCTTTTAAAAAGGTGCCGGTAAAATCAAATTCCATGATAAAATTACCAAAAGTAAAAAAAGAAAAAGTAAAACAGATTATTTCTGATTTTAAAGCCCTTCCAATGATGCAAAAAACACGAAAAAACATGCAAAAACTGTACAGAACCGATGTGATTATCGATTCCACAGGTGTTAAAAAAAGAGATGAACGGACAATTTTAAATCCTTCACCAAAGGCACAAGAAGTTTCTGTAAAGCACGTCAATGCTTATAATCCCTTCTTTCCTGATAAGGTTAATTACAAAAATTTTGAACGCAATGAAACGCGTTACCGTGTTGTGACCTATCCTGCTCCATAAGAATAAAATCAATCTCACAACAGGAATGGCTAAAAGATCAGCAGCATGAGGCATTTTTTGCTTCATGCTGCTGATCTTATTATCCTATAAAATGGCATCAAGGTGGTGAGAGATACCTTATAGGGTGATAAGAGTTAAGAATATTCAGGGTGAAATTTATCAATGTCTCGAGATATTGTCCTTTAGGATAATATTTAATGGAATTTATTAAAGCTGGATTTTTTAAGAGAATGGCTAGTTTTTTGTCCTTATACTTTTGTTTTTATACTATTGTGTCGTAAGGCGACATGAGGATGGCGATTGGTACAAACTGGTATGCGATTGTGTATAAGAGCAGTGTAGATAGAGATCTTCGTTTTTTTAGCGGTATGGGATAACTTTAAGGCGACTTAGGCATTCAAGGATGTTTAGGGTAGAATTTGTCACCCCTCGTAGGACTGTTCTTTAGGGGGGGGTGATATGAATCCTCAGCAGGGGAAGATTCTTTTGAAGAGAAACCGGACTTTTGACAAACAGGCTAGGATTCTTCGTCCTTTTGGATAGGGCTTTTAATTGACGGACTTAGATTTTATCAAATTACGGGAAATGAGTAATTCAGCAATTTGAATGGCATTTAATGCAGCGCCTTTTCTTAAATTATCGGCGACAACCCAAAAAGCTAAACCATTTTCAACGGTGATATCTTCACGAACACGGCTAATAAAGGTGTCATCTTCTCCTGTACCTTCATAAGGTGTGGTATAGCCACCATCTTCGTGTTTATCGATAAGTTGACAACCAGGGGCATCGCGGAGGAGCGCTTGCGCTTCAGATACACTGAGTGGTTTTTCAAATTCAACATGGACAGCTTCCGCATGACCGATAAAGACAGGAACCCGAACAGCCGTGGCTGTGAGTTTAATTTTCGGATCAAGAATTTTCTTCGTTTCAGCCGTCATTTTCCATTCTTCTTTTGTATAACCATCTTCCATGAAAACATCGATATGAGGAATAACATTAAAGGCAATGCGTTTGGTGAATTTTTTTGATGTAATAGGATCTGCAACAAACACTGCGCGTGATTGTTCGAAAAGTTCGTCCATTCCTTCTTTACCAGCTCCAGAGACGGATTGATATGTAGAGACAACAACCCGTTTAATGGTGGCAGCATCATGGAGAGGTTTTAAAGCTAAGACCAGTTGAATTGTTGAACAATTGGGATTGGCGATAATATTACGCTTAGAAAAGGCACTTATCGCCTCAGCATTGACTTCGGGGACAATTAACGGAACATTGGCATCATAACGCCATGTAGAGGAATTGTCGATGACGACACAGCCCGCTGCCGCGATTTTAGGGGCATATTCTTTGGAAATGCTTCCCCCCGCAGACATAAGACACAAATCTGTGTCAGAAAAATCGTAACTATCCAGAGCTTTTACTTTTAAAGTTTTGTCTCCATAAGAAACTTCTTGTCCTAATGAGCGTCGTGATGCTAGAGGAACAATTTCGTGCGTAGGAAAACCACGCTCTTCTAAAATTGTAAGCATTTCACGACCGACATTTCCTGTTGCGCCGACAATTGCAACTTTAAAACTCATTTTTTATACTCCTTCGTGTCTCTCCACGTTTATTCCCCGCGCTATACTCAGGAGAGAGTGAGTTGGTCAAGGAAAATCATAAATTATATCTTCAATAAATCCGATGTTGTGCACAGCAATCATAATCGTCAGCACAATAAAGTATTGTATTGCAATAATATTGTCTTTTTTGATTCTTTCAGAATTGAAAAAATTGAATATTTTACGCGGAGTTTTCATCTCTTTGCGAGAGCACTTAAGTGAATTTTTTCTCTTCTGTCAATTGTTTCTCTTCACACTTTTAAACTTTTAAAAGATGGTACGACACATTGCCTTGGGAGATTTTTTTGTCTTTTATCTGTTAAGTACTCAATTATTTGATTTCTTCCCTCTCTTTAAAGACAAAAATTTTTATTCAGTCTGTTTTCAGACCGGATAAAAATCTTCGTCTTTTGGGGTGAAGACGGTTAAAAGGCTTTTCAATGTTATTGAAAATAGTTGAGAGTTTCTCAGTAAATTCATAAAAATAAGGGGGTGTTTTTTTCATCAGAAATCAACTGCAAAATTGCTCTTTGTTTTTTGCGGGTAAGCTCTCTGAAATTTTTCAAAAGTAAATATTCTGCTTTACTGGATATTCTGTCATCACAATGCGAGGAAGTTTCTTCTTTTTTTGTGCTCTCAGCGTAAAAGAAGGAAACGGGAACTTCCAGTACATCAGCAATTTCCTGTAAACGTGCTGCGCTCACACGATTTAAACCTTTTTCATATTTTTGGATTTGTTGAAACGTTACGCCCAAATGACTTCCTAATTGTTTTTGAGAAAACCCCATCATATTTCTTCTGAAGCGAATTTTCCTGCCTAAAGAAATGTCGTAAGAATGTGAATTTTTAGCTCGCACTTTGTTTCCCCTCCGGTTGCGAGCGCCCTCGCATTGGTATCCGGGGTCTGGAAGTGCTGACTCAAAACAGCCTTTTGCTTTTAGTGCTTAAGAGCACTTGGACATAACAAAAGCCCCCGGAAATTCCGGGATACCCGCAAAAAGCGGTTTTATTTCTAGTTTGAGTTTTTCGGGCTTCCAGACCCTATTTGATCGTCGCGTATACGACCAAAAACACAAGCTTTATTCATAAGGCAATAGTTTTCAGTCGTCAATTGAAATTCCAATTGCTTATTTCAGGCAAATAAAGTGTATTTTTTAGCCGATGGATTTAGCCTATAGAAATGTCATTAAAATCTGGATATTTGGCTTATACTTATGCCTTTCAGGTGCAAGTGCCCTCGGCATTGGACTTTCGGGATTTGGGGACTTCCAAGATTTGGGGGCTTCCGGGATCTGGAAGTGCTGAAACCGAGTCAGCCTCTTGCTTTTAGTACTAAGAGCACTTGGACATGACAAGAGTCCCGGAAGTATATTTACAAAGTAGGATTTAATGTTTGAATTTGAAAGCTTTCCATTGACCGCTGTGTATACTGATCAAACCTTAAGGCGATAGATTTCAATCGTCAATTGAAATTACAACCCATTTTCCTTGTTGGTTTTTTCAAATTTTGATGTCATCAATGTATCCACGATAGATAAAAATATCGTTTGAGATATTTTGAAAAGTTGTAAAGTTGAATTGTAAACCTCTTTTTCTCAAGAGACTAAGATATTATCTTGACAGAAGCTTGATAATAGTGGGCTTTTGAAAGAAAATTGTCTGAAGAGTGTCTATTTTTTATGGGTTGTTTTTTCATTGTTTTGCAAAGGGCGGGCTTCTGAAGTCAGCATAATGGGAACGCCATCACGAATAGGATAAGCAAGTTTGGCTTTGAGAGAAATAAGCTCTTGTGTTTCTCGGTTGAAAGAAAGTGTGCCTCTCGTCATCGGACAGACAAGTAATTCGAGCATTTTGGGATCTGTGGTCATTTTTTTCATGTTTTTACGTTCATTAGTTTAAACGGTAATCTGTTCCTGTTTGTTTCATGAGTGAGCGTTCTGTTAATGCGAGAAGCGTTTGGGCACGGCTTTTGATATCTGGTGCTTCAAGAAGAGCTTGTTTTTCTGCTGGTGTAAAGGGAATAAGCGCTGAAAAAGCATTCACCAATATCGGTGTAGGGGCTTCTATGATGCTGCTCCAATTGTATTCCATTTCATGGATGGTCAGATATTTCTCAACAACGTCAAGTAAGCTTTCTCGATGAATGCTTTCTTCAATATCGAGTTCTTGTAAATCTTTTATATTTGATTGAATAAGAGCTGTTCGATAGGACTTTGTATTGGTCAATTCTTGTTCTAAGGTAAAGCGGCAAATTCCTTGTAAGATAATAAATAGCTGTCCATTGCCTGTTTCACTATAGTTTGTAATGCGCCCTATACAACCTGTTTTATAAAGTTGTGTAGAAAAGCGGTCCGTATCCGATGAAAGGGGTTGAATAATTCCCAAGAGACGATCGGATACCATAACATTTTCAATCATTTCAAGTGATTCTGGTTCAAAAATGTTGAGCGATAAAAAACCACCAGGCAGTAAGAGTGCACCTTCTAAAGGAAAAAGAGCAATTTG
Source organism: Bartonella sp. ML70XJBT (assembly GCF_028618425.1). Taxonomy (NCBI): domain Bacteria; kingdom Pseudomonadati; phylum Pseudomonadota; class Alphaproteobacteria; order Hyphomicrobiales; family Bartonellaceae; genus Bartonella; species Bartonella sp. ML70XJBT. The sequence continues at coordinate 19,856 of NZ_JAQISX010000009.1, read as the reverse complement.
CTTTGGAAGATCATTTTCGCAATTGTAGAAGATATTACCAGCTTTCATGAGTATGTTGTGACCTTTATTTATTCGGTAATTTTAGCCTGTCAATCGTTGCATTACTCAGAAAGCAGAAAATCCACTTCTTCTGCATTAAAATCAACCTTATAAAATACTTGAAGTTCTTATTCTTGATTCTTAAAAGAATACGGAATCTTACTCTAAGGCTGAATCGCACAAGAAAGAATATTGCTTAAAAGAATACTGCTTTGTGATCTTTTTAGTGTGTGACCTTTTGCATGATTTTCAAGGGGTATTTTTGTCTATAACTTTTGATTTTGTCTTAAATTTCCTAAAATGTGTTTCTTACAATTTTTATAAGCTTCAAAAGGAGACTATTATAAATCTTTTAAAGGAGCTTACGCAAGTTTTAAAATGAGAGCTTGTGGTTCACTTTACTAATGACAGTACGATAAAGATAGGTTATAGATTAAAATATGCTGGAAAGAGCGTTATCGTTTCTTTCATTCTTTTGCGGGAGAGTGCAGATTTGCAAGTTTTCGCAGTGCCGCCGAAGGGGAAATAGCCCATAATCTCTCAGGCTTTAAGGACCGTAAAAGGAGGAAGGCAGATCTGGAAAGTCGGGAGAGCCCGCGCCGAAGGTGTAAGCGAAAGTCTTTTCGCGAGTCTCTCAGGTTGATGACAGAGGGGAGCAGAGACGACCATATTGTGTGGGCGTTAGCGCAGCTTTGGAGTTATTATGGGCATACAACAAGAAACATCTTTTTTAAAAACACTTCCTTTATATGATATGCATGAAAAAGCAGGAGCAAAATTTGGTGCTTTTGCGGGGTGGAATATGCCTTTGACTTACCCTCTTGGCGTTTTGAAAGAGCATCTTCATACCCGTGCACATGCAGGACTTTTTGATATTTCTCATATGAAATTGATTGCCGTTGAAGGGTCGCAAGCCGTAGAATTTTTGTCCTATGCTTTTCCTATTGATGCAGCAGCTTTAAAGATTGGGCACTCCCGGTATAATTATTTGCTCAATGAGCAGGCTGGTATTCTTGATGATCTGATTATTACTCGTTTGGAAGAGCACCGTTTTATGTTAGTTGCCAATGCTGGGAATGCACAGGCTGATTTTGAAGAACTGAAAAGGCGTGTTGTTGATTTTGAATGTCAAGTGATTGCTCTTGAAAGGGTATTGCTTGCTCTTCAAGGTCCTGAAGCTGCAGCTGTTCTGGCTGATGCCAATTTGCCAGGGAATGAATTGTTTTTTATGCAGGGATTCGAACCACAACACGATTGGTTTATAACCCGTTCTGGCTATACGGGAGAGGATGGTTTTGAAATTGCTTTGCCCATAGGGCATGCGCATATGTTGGCTGAGAAATTGCTGAGTGATTCGCGTGTTGAGTGGATTGGGCTTGCCGCACGCGATAGTTTGCGTCTGGAAGCAGGGTTATGTTTGCATGGAAATGATATTACCCCTGAGACAACACCTATTGATGCGGCTCTAACATGGGCTGTTCCTAAAAGTGTTCGAGAAAAAGCGCAATTTTACGGCGCAAAGGCTTTTCTTGAAGCGCTGCAAAAAGGACCTGATCGCTGTCGTGTTGGATTAAAACCGCAAACGCGCCAACCTATTCGTGCCGGTGCAGTACTTCTCGATGAGCAGGGCAACGAGATTGGCGTGGTAACATCAGGCGGTTTTGGTCCTTCGTTTGATGGTCCTGTCGCGATGGGGTACGTTCCTGTCGCTTATAAAGTTGAAGGAACAGAAGTTTTCACAGAACTGCGAGGCAAAAAGATTGCACTCTCAGTGCATTCTCTTCCCTTTGTTGAACAACGTTATTTAAAAGGATAATTTTCTTATGTCTAAAACTTATTTTACACAAGACCACGAATGGCTTAGTGTTGAAGGAAAAACGGTCACTGTTGGGGTTACACATTATGCGCAAGAACAATTAGGCGACTTGGTTTTTGTTGATTTACCACAAAGTGGGACAAAACTTTCCAAAGGAGAAGCGGCGGCTGTTGTGGAATCCGTTAAAGCAGCTTCAGATGTTTATTCTCCTCTTGATGGTGAAGTGGTCGAAGTCAATGAAGCACTGGCTGATAATCCTGAACTGGTCAATCAGAAAGCTGAAACAGAAGGCTGGTTATGGAAAATGACATTGCAGGATGAAACACAACTGGAAGGGTTGTTGGATGAAGATGCTTATAAGGTTCTGATTGGATGAGTGTCATGATCGAGCGTTCTTTTTCTTCTCGACATATTGGGCTGCGTCCTGATGAAACACAAAAAATGCTTGATGTTTTAGAGCTCGATAGTGTTGATGCACTCATTTCTCAAGCGGTTCCTAATTCTATTTATTTGGGACGTTCACTGAACCTTCCCAAGGCAGCGAGTGAGAGCCAAGCCTTGGAAGAACTCTCCAAAATGATGGGGCGTAATTGTGTGCACAAAAGTTTTATTGGGCAAGGATATCATGGAACATTTGTGCCTCCGGTTATTTTACGAAATTTGTTTGAAAATCCCGCTTGGTATACTGCTTATACGCCGTATCAAGCAGAAATTAGCCAAGGTCGTTTAGAACTTCTGTTTTATTTTCAGACATTGATTAGTGAACTGACAGGTTTGCCTGTTGCTGCTGCTTCTCTGCTTGATGAAGCAACCGCTTTAGCGGAAGCCAATGCTCTTGCTTTTCGTTTTGCGCGGGAGAAAAAAACAAAAATTTCTCTTCAGAGTCTTTTACATCCTCAGACTTTGAGTGTTGTGCAAACGCGTGCTGAAACACAAGGCATTCGGATCAGCTCTGAGAAAGAAATTTGTTCTGATACAGCGGCAATTGTTCTCTCTTGGCCTGATACAAAAGGTTCTTTTCATGATTATAGTGAGGTCATAAAAGAGGCAAAAGAAAAAGGAGCACTGGTTATCGTTGTGGCTGATCCTTTAGCGCTTACACTTATGGAAGCACCGGCAAAATGGGGCGCTGATATTGTTGTCGGTTCGATGCAGCGTTATGGTGTTCCGATGGGGTTTGGTGGTCCCCATGCTGGCTACCTTGCGGTGAGTGATGCACTCACACGCCTTATTCCAGGGCGAATAGTGGGCCAATCCGTTGATACAGAAGGGCGCGTTGGTTTCCGTTTAGCTTTGCAAACACGTGAACAACATATTCGGCGTGATAAAGCGACGTCAAATATTTGTACGGCTCAGGCTTTGTTGGCTAATATGGCAACCGCTTATGCTGTTTGGCATGGACCAAAAGGTTTACAAGAAATTGCGCAGCGGATTCATCATTTAACATGTCGTTTTGTTGCTGGTTTAGAGGCTGTTGGTGTTTCTTGTGAAGGTGAGTCTTTTTTTGATTGTGTTAGCATTGTTGTAACAGGAAAAGCGAGAGAAATTGCGCATCAAGCTAAGATGAGTGGACGCCTTGTTCGTGTTCTCGATGATGACACCATTGCAATCAATTTTGATGAATTGTCAACAGAAGAAGATGCAGCTGCTTTAGCACAGCTTTGGGGTGCGCAACTCGTTGATCAAGTTTCTCCAAGACTCTTTGGTCAAAGGCGGGATGCTACTTTTCTTTCTCAACCCTTTTTTCATGCGGTTCATTCAGAGACAGATATGATGCGCTTGTTGCGTCGTTTAGCGGATAAGGATTTGGCGTTGGATCGGGCGATGATCTCTCTTGGGTCTTGTACAATGAAGCTGAATGCGGCAGCTGAATTGATGCCGGTGAGTTGGGCGAGCATGGCCAATATACACCCTTTTATTTCACAAGAGGATGCGGCGGGTTATCTGGAGATGATCAATCAGTTAAATGCGTGGTTGTGTGAAATTACAGGATTTGCGCAAGTTTCTTTTCAGCCAAATTCTGGTGCTCAAGGTGAATATGCGGGGCTTTTGGCAATCCGCCGCTATTACCACTCACGGGGAGAATATCAACGGACAGTTTGTCTTATTCCGGCCTCTGCACATGGGACCAATCCAGCTTCGGCGCATATGGCGGGTATGGAAGTTGTTGTGGTAAAATGTTTAAGTGATGGCGATGTTGATGTGAATGATCTCAAAATGAAAGCGCAATTGCATAAGGATAAATTGGCTGCTCTCATGATTACTTATCCTTCAACCCATGGGGTTTATGAGGAAAACATTAAGGAAATTTGTTCTATTATTCATGAAAATGGCGGACAAGTTTATTTTGATGGTGCTAATCTCAATGCACTTGTGGGGCTTGCGCGTCCTGCAGATATTGGTGCTGATGTGTGTCATATGAATCTGCATAAAACATTTGCCATTCCCCATGGGGGGGGGGGGCCTGGGATGGGGCCAATTGGGGTTGCAGCGCATCTTAAACCATTTTTACCAGGGCATGAACAAGATGGTACAACCCATGCGGTTTCAGCAGCACCTTATGGAAGTGCATCTATTCTTGCCATTACGTGGATGTATATTCGAATGATGGGTGCTGATGGCTTAAAATATGCAACACAAATAGCTATTTTAAACGCTAATTATATTGCTGCACGTCTTTCATCCGCTTATTCTATTCTTTATCGAGGAAAACACGGACGTGTTGCTCATGAATGTATTGTGGATACACGCTTGTTGAAAGATCAGTATGGGGTGAGTGTTGATGATATTGCAAAGCGTCTCATTGATTATGGATTCCACGCGCCCACAATGTCGTTTCCTGTTCCAGGAACCTTGATGATTGAGCCAACGGAATCAGAACCCAAAGTAGAAATTGATCGTTTTTGTGATGCATTACTCTCGATTGCTGAAGAAGCGAAGAAAGTTGGGGAAGGGGTCTGGCCAAAAGATAATAATCCATTGGTGAATGCTCCTCATACAGTTGCAGATACTTTAGATGATTCTTGGGGAAGACCCTATTCGCGACAAGAAGCTGCTTTTCCCAATAGTTCACTTGATCCAGCCAGCAAATATTGGGCTCCTGTATCGCGGATTGATAATGTTGCGGGAGATAGAATGCTTATTTGTTCGTGTCCACCCTTGAGAAATACTTATTAAATAAAATTTATGTATTTAATTTGTTCATTTGCATAAATAAAAAAGCCCACACAGCTTGTGTGGGTTTTGTGCTTATTGATCATATTACTATGGTGTCATTTGTCTATTTTTTAGATGTCTATTTTTTAGAATTTTTCCCATGTTTTTACAACATGAGCAAAATCGAAAAGTTGACAAAAAAACTATACTTTGTCGGTGATAGGCATGCTTCCCCTTTTTTCTCCATCGTATGACATGGTTTAAGTTGATTAGGCGTATCAGTTATTTCTAAGCTAGCAAATCTACATAAACGAGAGTAAAACCTATGGGGATAGGGTTCACAGTCTGTTACATGGGGTATGACAGTTAGTCTCACTAAGGTGACTATGACCAGTTGTAAAAGGAATAAATTTACTTTTAATGCTTCTAATCATAAAAGGTACGCGAAACTTTATTGCCGTATCTCGTCAACTTTTCAGATTTTCGAGCCAAGAATTGTCTAAATATTTTTCTTCTATCGGCTCTTTATGAAGATGATGCAAAAAATATAGATGAACACCAGTCTGAGTGTGTAAACGCAAAATCAAATGGTATTATGGCTTCTTGTTTCAGAGCCTTTTATAAAAAGCCGGTACATTTTTCCAGTTTATTGCAGATCAGTTTTCGACTTTATGGCATTATTTTTTAAAGAGCGTGTGTGCTTTAGCTGTTGCCTATCAATCAAATCCAGACCTAGCATAGTAGCATATTTGAGCTAGAGATTAAAACGAAAAAGAGCTTTGTAAGAAGTTTCAGCTTTTTCATGCCTGTATATCATATGAGGGTGCAAAGGAATTGCGTATCTGTGTTGGTTAATCTTTAAAATTGAAAAACAATCTCATTTGGAAAAGCTGTAAAGGTGAAAGTCAATCCTCAGTTTGTCATCCCTTCAACTGTATGGCTTTCAAAAGCATCTAAAGCCATATTTTTAAGAATGGAGATTAGACATTGTCCCATATTTTGGGGTTTATTGTGTTCTTTAATAGGGGCATGACCTTTATGTAAAACAGAATGCTCTAACCTAAACAGAATATACTTGGGGTGTTAATTCACTTGTTTGTTTTAAAGAGACATTTCGCTTCCAACCCTATTTCGCGACGATGCCTGTGGATAGGGTAATGATAAATCTATTGAGCACCCCAATTTTTACCTTTCATTAAGGAGTAAGTTGGCACTATCATGCACTTTATTATCACATACTTTGCTTGCACCTAATAGTATAAGCTCTTGGACTTGAGAGGGATCATAAGAGGTCTTATTTCTTAATTTTAAATCATCTTTATCTCTCCTCCAGCCCTGCTTGTGGTATGCAAAAGAACAAATTTGATTGCTTTACGATGAACAAAGATAGAAATAAAAGAAACTTACGAGATTGGTTGCCTTGTTCGATATGGAGAGAATGACTAATTTGACATTAATTTTAAAAATTTAGCAATAGATTCTCTCTCGTTCATTTATGTAAGAAAAAAGTTTAATTTTTGTGTTTTGGGTGACGTTTACTTTTATAAAATAGCTCATCAACTTGTCTATTTTGAGACTTCTGTGAATAGGCGGCGTCTTACGACCATGCTATGCCATTGATGGTTGTAAAATCTTTCTTAGAAGCTCTCTAATTTTTTTAAATGATGATTTGTATCGGTTTGTTTATTTAAAGAGCCTTTAGGTGTAAATGTATTTATAGCGTGATCCAAGAGATGTTAGAATTTCATTGGGAAGGGTGTTGGCATCGAGAGATACTTTTTCAAGTGTTTGATGAGGACCAATCAGTTCTACCCAGTCTCCTGTTTGAGGTTTTTGATCAAGATCGGTTGTATCTACAATAATGGAATCCATAGAAACGCGCCCAACCATGGGAAGTTTGTGCCCATTGAAATAAACAGCTCCTTTATTCGAAAGAGTACGGAGCCAGCCGTCTGCATAGCCAATAGAAATGGTTGCAAGAGTGCTTGGTCTGTTGGTTATAAAGCTTTCTCCATAACCAACAGGTGCTTTTGCACCAACAACACGGTTTTGAATGACTTGGGCTTCAAGTTTTAAAACAGGTTTTAGAAGGGATGGGTGTTTTCCTGAAGGGTCGATTCCATAAAGTGCAATACCGGGGCGAACGAGGTCAAAATAAAAATCTGAGCCTAAAAAAATCCCTCCAGAATTTGCAAAGGAAACTTTACAAGGGGGCAGTTGTGCGAGAGCAGTTTTGAAAGAAGTTAATTGGGTATAATTTGATGGGTGAGTATCATCTTCTCCATTAGCAAGGTGACTGAGAATATATTTTATGTCTGCGTTTTCAAAAATTGTAGGGTATTTGATGAGTTTTTGTAATTCTTTTTGATCAAGTCCTAATCGGTTCATATGGGTATCGATTTGAACAATTGCTGGAAATTTTTTATCCTTTTTTTTACAAACATTTTGCCAAACTTCAATGGCATTCCAAGAGTTTAGAACAGGAACAATACCAGATTGTGCAACAAACTCTTCTGCTAAATGTGGAAGTCCATTCAGAAGGGCAATCGTGACATCTGATGGTAAAATGCTTTTTAAGTGCAATGCTTCTCTGATCTGAGCGACAAAAAAAGTACGACAACCCGCTTGATAAAGAGCAGGAGAAATTTTGTGAGCACCTAGCCCATAGGCATTTGCTTTGACAACGGCTGAACATTGTGTTGGCGCCACACGTTTGGCTAAAGCGATATAATTGGCCACAATGGCACTGATATCAATGGTTGCGACAGCTGCATAGAGGTGTGTGTTTATTTCATCATTAACGGATTTGTTCATTTTAAAATCTTATCTTTGTTTGTACGTACGGCTTTTTCTTTGGTTATTTTACAAAGGTTCCTTAGATAAAAGAAAAAGATATTGTCTGCGACAGTTAAGATCATAAGTCTTCCATACTGAATTATGCACCATGAAAGTTGTTTTTATGTAAAATAGTACTGTGAATATAAGGGATATTTTAGTTTTATTTGTATTAGCAACGCAGTGCCTTCTGATAATTTACAAAACATAGACTTTTTTTTTACTTATTTTCTCTTGTTGAGGCATATTAAAAAAATAAAGCATAACTTATTGTATCATTTTGAAGAGTGCAATGTTATGCTATTGTTGCAGGTGAAGTTGTTTCTCTTAAAACAAGCATGGTTCGCTTATTCAGAGAATGTAAAATGGTAAATTATTCACTCTTAAGAAATAACTTACAAGCAATGACCTGTAAGTTTTATAGCACGATGAGGGGGACGGTTATTCATCTAGGCAGCTTTAGGCGTTATTTTATGCACTTAAAATTACTTTTGTCAAATGGTGAAGAGTGTGTAAATATACCGCTGATACATTAAAAGCCGTTGATTTGGATATTCTTTGTTTGCAAGATGAAACCATATTACTTTCTATTTTTAGGCTGGTTTTTAGTTAAATCATTTTAGTGGTTATAGAGCGTATTAGATTCATTTATTTATGGAAAAAGAAGGGTAAAAAAGGTTAAAAACAATGGATGTAATGTTGGATTTTTTTGGGGGAGTCGTGTGGTTATCGTTCAATTAATAAAAGTTTTAATTCTTTTATTTTAAGGTGTTGGGTCATGAACTTTGTAAAGTGAAAGAATGTTATAGCGTTATAATGGACAAATAGCATGATGTGTTAAAGGGTGCTGTTATTGTTTAAGCTTCAATTTTTTTAAATGTGATTTACAATTGTATTTTTTTCATTCGATTAATTTGGAGATAAAAGTGTTAATCCTAAGGCTTTTGTTTTAAGAAAATTGTTGGCAGATGGGGATGCAAGTACTATATCACGTCAAGGATTCGAAATTTAACGTTCAATAAAGATATGGGGAAGAGTATGAATACGTCTGCTACCAATGTTCCATCAAACAGCGGCAGCGTTGCTTCAGATTTTCCGATCCCTGAGAATGTATTCGCTCTTACTGTTCAAGAAGTTTATCATTATACGGATCGTTTGTTTAAATTCCGCTTAAATCGTCCGGAGAGTTTTCGTTTTCGTTCGGGTGAATTTGTTATGATTGGTTTGCCAAATGCAAAAAAGCCGATTTATCGCGCTTATTCGATTGCAAGTCCCTTTTGGGATGAACAGCTTGAGTTTTTTTCGATAAAAGTTCCAGGAGGGCCATTAACCGAGCATCTGCAAAAAATTAAAATTGGTGATACAGTGCTTATGCGTAAAAAACCTACAGGAACGTTGGTTCTTGATGCTCTTATTCCTGGAAAACGTCTTTATCTTCTTTCAACTGGTACGGGGATTGCTCCTTTTGCAAGTCTTATTCGTGATCCTGATACTTATGAAAAATTTTCAGAAGTTATTCTTATTCAAACAACACGTGAAAAGAATGAGTTGACTTATGCAAAAGAACTTGTTTGCTCTTTGCAACAAGATCCGCTAATTGGGGCATATGCGCAACAGTTGAAATTTTATCCTATGACTACGCGTGAACCTTCTGAGCATATGGGACGTATTACGACTGTTATGGAGAGCGGTGCTTTTTTTGAAACGACTGGTTTACCGAAAATTTCTCCTGATGAAGATCGGGTGATGATTTGTGGTTCTATGGCGATGTTAAAAGATTGCGCAAGGATGTGTGAAGGTTTTGGTCTTGTTGAAGGGGCAAATAATGCTCCTGCGACTTATGTTGTAGAGCGCGCTTTTGTCGGATAATGATTGGGGCTGGTGCTCCTTTTGCAAGCCTTATTCGTGATCCTGAACTTTGTAAAAAATTTTCAGAAGTTATTCTTATTCAAACAACATGTGAAAAGAACGCGTTGACTTATGCAAAAGAACTTGTTTGCTCTTTGAAACAAGATCCGCTAATTGGGGCATATGCGCAACAGTTGAAATTTTATCCTATGACTACGCGTGAACCTTCTGAACATATAGGACGTATTACGACTGTTATGGAGAGCGGTGCTTTTTTAAAAAACGACTGGTTTACCGAAAATTTCTCCTGATGAAGACCCTGTGATGATTTGTGGCTCTATGGTAGGTGTTAAAAGATTGCGCAAGGATGTGTGAAGGTTTTGGTCTTGTTGAAGGGGCAAATAATGCCCCCGCATCTTTATGTTGTAGAGCGCGCTTTTGTCGGGTGAGAGGAAAGTTGTGATGCAGTATGCGCTAATGCGCTAATCGAACCCCAATCCTTTATAGCAATGAGCTCTTGAGGCGCTATCCAAGAACCGCCAACGCAGAAGACGTTAGGAAGTTGGAGCCATTGTGTTGCACTTTTTTGTGTTATCCCGCCTGTAGGACAAAAGAAGACTTCAGAAAAAGGAGAGGCTAACGCTTGGATGAGGGCAAGACCTCCAGCAGCTTTGGCAGGAAAAAATTTAAGATATGAATAGCCTTTGTCTAATGCTTGCATGAGTTCGCTTGGGGTCATTGCTCCAGGAAGGAGGGGAATTTCACTATTTTTTGCACAATTGATTAATTCGTTCGATAATCCAGGGCTTACGATAAATTTTGCTCCAGCTCGTTCAGCTTGTTCGTAGTGTGTTGTGTTGAGAACTGTTCCGGCTCCAACAATTGCCTCAAGGACTTCTTGTGTAATTGTTTTAATTGCTTGGAGAGCGTCTGGTGTTCGCAAAGTGATTTCAATTGTTTTTAATCCGCCTTTGACAAGAGCACGTGCTAAAGGTACAGCACTTTGTAAATTGTCTATGGTCAAAACAGGTATAACGGTTTGTCCTTGGAGATATAATAAAAGGTTTTCTCTTTTTTGACACATGATATTTTTTTCTTTTTGGATATGGTATTGTTTATATCGTTTGATTAAGCACAATATGTTAAAGAGTATATGAATAGATCTTGAAATTGAATGAAACGCACGTTATGGCAAAACACATGGAAAAGAATTTTAAAGTTGCTGCACTTTATTGCTTTGCAGATTTGAAACATTATTGTCAATTACAAAAGCCTTTGCAGGATTTATGTCAGGCAAGGGATATCAAAGGGACTCTCCTTTTAGCACAAGAGGGAATTAATGGAACTGTTGCAGGTTCTTGTGAAGCGATTGAGGCATTGATCGGTTTTATTACGGCTGAGCCAGCCTTTCAAACGCCGGAGATTAAATATTCATGGGCATCGAAAATGCCTTTTCATCGCATGAAAGTGCGGTTGAAAAAAGAAATTGTGACAATGGGGGTTGAAGGAGTTGATCCGCTAAAAGTTGTGGGGACTTATGTGGAGCCTGAAGATTGGAATGCTCTTATTCAAGATGAAGAGACAATTTTGATCGATACCCGTAATGATTATGAATATGCAATTGGGAGTTTTCAAGGAGCGATTGATCCACAGATTAAAACATTTCGTGAATTTCCTGAATGGGTGCGTCAACATGAAGCTGATTTGAAGAAAAAAAAGAAAATTGCTATGTTTTGTACAGGCGGTATTCGTTGTGAAAAATCAACAGCGTATGTTCGTGAACTTGGTTATGAGCAAGTGTACCATTTAAAAGGAGGAATTCTGAAATATTTGGAAAAGGTCCCAAAAGAGGAAAGTTTATGGTGGGGAGAATGCTTTGTTTTTGATGAGCGGGTTTCTGTTCAACATGGTCTTGAAGAATGTGGACGCGAACTCTGTCGCGCGTGTCGTTCTCCTTTGAATGCTGAAAGCAAATTATCGCCTCATTATGAGGAAGGTGTTTCTTGTGAGGCTTGTTATAATACGCGTAGTGAAGCAGATAGAGAGCGTTTTCGTGAGCGCCATAGACAATTCCAATTGTTGAAGTTGCGTGCAATTGATGCTCATCAAGGGATATAAGGATATCGTCGTGTAGGGATTTAAACTTTATTGTTTTTATCTTGAATAAGAGATCTGAATATCGTGAGGGTTTTCTCATTCCCAATCTATTTCTATGTTGAATCAATCAAAACCCATGTCTTTTGGATGTTACAAGCGAGGAAAGTCCTGTAGAGTAAAATGATACAAGAAAGACATGCCTCTTATGAATCCTCTCAAATGTCAAAAGCTGTTGAACATTGGTTCAGAGTATGATGTTGATTGGCTTGCTCTTTTATGAAGCTTAAAGATGGTGAAACGCAGTTGAGTTATACCATAGCAGCTCTATTATACATTGGATTTTGTATGATCTCTTTCTTTAAAGATGCTGCTGCTTCAGCCCAGATATCTCCAGATTTCAATGTTGGGATTCCTTGTATTTAAGGAGTTTATAAGAGGTATTTTATACTTTTGGTGCGCAAAAGATATGATTTCAATTGATGCATTGTAAGAGAGGGGGGGGGAATGAAAGCATTTTACGATCGGATTCTTGATCCAAGGTTAGAACAATAAAGTATCAATGATTAAATTAATATGTTGAGTGTGATATATTACGTTGTTTTCTATGGATGATGTTGGAAAAATGGAATGGGCAAGTTAAACAAGAGGCGCTTTTAAAGCAAGATTGTGATTTTTGTTGTATGGATTATGTAGGGGAGTGATCTCATAAAAGTGGGTGGATGGCTTTGTCTGGTGGAAGAGAGTGTTGCTTTTTAGCACCATGTTCTCTTTAAGAATTAAAAAATGTTTAAAATTAAAAAAATGATTGAAATGAGAAAGGATTCGTTTTATAGAACTCCTTGCCCAAAGTCGCACGTGCCTGTGGGTGTCCGCTGGTTCTCAAATGGTGAGGTCAACCGGTACGGTACCTGGAACTAACCGCTCCAGTCATTCTTACAGCCAATTGAAAGAATGAGGACATCTTGAAGCAACGACGGTGCGGGCCTTTCTGGTGTCTTCCAGCTGTCCAAATGCTGGGATAACTATAGAGGCACACCTCATTGCCTTCAGTGCGGAAGTGGTTTTCTCAACTCCAATCAAAAAGGCAGATTAAAGTAGGATAACGCAGTTCCTGCGCTGTTCTTTCATTGTATGCAATATTGGTTTCTTCTTGGTTATGAAAGTAATCAGAGTGCTGATAGAGGCTACGCTTATTTTGTCCTTTGGCTATTGGCAGCTCTTTGCTGTCCAAGCATAGAGGAGGGATTTTATTCCCTTAGGAGAATTGGTGATGGTAACGCAACGTATTCGTGATTTTCTTGCAACACATCGTTCTGAAGGTCCATGCTTAATTGTTGACTTGGATGTTGTGCGCGAAAACTATTTAAATTTTGAAAAAGCTCTTCCACAGTCTCGTATTTTTTATGCAATAAAGGCAAATCCAGCTCCTGAGATTTTGCGTTTGCTTACCTCCTTAGGATCATCTTTTGATGCAGCTTCTGTTGCAGAAATTGAAATGGCTTTAAAAGCAGGAGCAACTCCTGATCGTATTTCTTTTGGGAATACGATAAAAAAAGAGTGCGATATTGCTCGTGCATATGCACTTGGCATTTCACTTTATGCCGTTGATTGTATTGAAGAAGTTGAAAAAGTTGCGCGCGCTGCTCCAGGAGTTTGCGTATTTTGCCGTGTTCTTACCGATGGAAAAGGTGCAGATTGGCCTTTATCTCGTAAGTTTGGTTGTGTTCCTGCTATGGCAGTTGATGTATTACGTCGAGCACATCAATTGGGTTTAAAGGCATATGGTGTTTCTTTTCATGTAGGATCTCAACAAACAGATCTTGATGCGTGGGATCGTGCTTTATCGGATGCAGCTAAAATTTTTAAACATTTGGAGCAAGAAGGAATTTCGTTGAAATTGGTGAATATGGGTGGTGGTTTTCCAACACGTTATTTGAAAGATGTTCCTAGTGAGCAAACTTATGGTATGGCTGTTTTTGATTCGTTAAAAAAATATTTTGGCAATCGTATTCCTGAAACGATCATTGAACCAGGGCGTGGGATGGTCGGTAATGCTGGTGTTATTCGCACAGAAGTCGTTTTGATATCCAAAAAAGCTGACAATGATAATGTCCGATGGGTTTATCTTGATGTTGGAAAATTTAACGGTCTTACTGAAACTATGGATGAAGCAATTCGTTATCCTATTGAAACCCCTCATGATGATAAGGTTATGGAGCCTTGTATTTTGGCTGGACCAACATGTGATTCGGTAGATGTTCTCTATGAAAAAACACCTTATCCGCTTCCTTTATCTCTAACAATAGGAGATAAGATATTGATTCATGGAACGGGTGCTTACACAGCAACTTACGCATCTGTTGCCTTTAATGGGTTTGAGCCTTTACGATCGTATGTGATCTGAAATTTCCTTTTAACGGTAGCTGTTTTTAGATTTTTGGCTGTGCTCGTCATTGCGCTATAAGAGGGTGGATCATCGAGATGAACATGATTAATTTTCAAACAAAAAATGGGGCATGTTTTAAACTTTTATTGGAGCAAGAAGCAGATAAGCCTTATCGAGAAATTTTGCTTGATGCGACGATGGGGTGTGGACGTAAACGTAAGTCATCAGAGGCTTTACGTCGTGGACGATTAGCGGCTCAGGGGCTTTCTTTTGTGGTTAAAAACGCGCTTGGTGAGCTTGTGGGGAGTGTCCGTCTTTGGCATGTATCTTTTTTAAAAGAAAAAAATGAAACACAACATGCTTTACTTTTGGGGCCTTTGGCTGTTGCTGCTGAATGTGCTGGTATGGGAATAGGATCAATTTTAGTCCGCCATGCAATTGAAACAGCCAAAAAATTAGGATATGGCGCTATTTTATTGGTAGGAGATTTTGAATTTTATCAACGTTTTGGTTTTTCAAATCGCTTAACAGAGAATTTGGCAATGCCTGGTCCTTACGAAAAGCATCGTTTTCAAGCCTTAGAACTGATACCGCGCTATCTTTCTGGTTGTTATGGCACTTTGGTTGCTAGCGGAGAATATGCCGTTTCTAGGCGTTTTCAGCATCATAAAGTGGCTTGAAGATTTTATTTATTTCATTTTTCAATAGTGTGAGCATTGGAAGAGAGCGCATTAGCGGGAATAAAGGGGTTGTACAAAGTTTTTTTAGGGGGGGAGCGATTGTTTTCTATGGCTTTTTTTATGGAGCTGGTTTCTTATTTTTGATTGTTTCAATGAAGGTTCTAAAAGTATATTTAAAGCTCATTTTTTTCAAGAAGTAGTGTTCTTTTCATAATCTTGAAAGTAACTGAATTCTTAGGTGATTTTGGATACTTTGTCTGGTATCATCATAAAATTTTCTAGCGCTTAATATCATTGGTCGATCTTATATAGAGGACGGTTTTTACTCTTAATAGTTTTTATTTCCCTGCTTGTGGGGGGACAAGGGAATGGTTTTAATTGCTTCATCATGAGTCGTTTTCAAATAGGAAAATATTTACAATATTTAGATTGCTCATTATAATATGTAAAATGATAAATTATATTTATAAATCAATATATTCTTACAATGAGAACTCATCGTTTATATTCTTGAATTTTTTATATCAGAAATAATGATTTGCCTATCAGGAAAAGGATATCCGAAACATTCTAAAGTATTTTTGAGTGGATTTCAATATCAATGAATGTGCGTCTTTAAGAGGTTAAACAAATGTGTAGACGTTTATATTAAAGATGGGACTACTGTCGTTCATAATTGTAGATCCACTATAGGTATAATTGGGGCATAGAAAGTAATCATTCATTGATCAATGTTCTTTCAAAAAAGAGGCATTTTGAAAACTTTTTTAAAAAACATGCTCTTACTTCTTTTACTCTGAAGATAATGTTTTCCAATTGGTATGAGTGTGTCGAATACAGAATTCTCATTTCAAGTTTCGCATGCAAAATCAAAAAAATCGTTCCTCTACATATTGTAAAGAAAATGCGCTTGTTAATAAAAATTAAAAAGATCATAAATCTTTTATGGAATAGTTCAAGAAGAGGGTGCCATGTAGAGTAGGAAAAGAGAATGCTGTTCTATTCTCGTAATCCTAAAAAAGTGAAGCGCACAGAATTTTATAGGATCATTTTTTATGAGGGCAGTAGCATAAAATAGGATTGGTCGAAAGATGAGAAATCAAGAATCTTATAGAAAGAGCTGCTTTATTTTTATGGTGTATAGCACTTTAGATAAGTTTTTTGTTTACATCTTCTCTTCTAAAACAACTTTTTATATGAGAAGTTATTTTTTAATGCCTAAAGAACCATGCATTGAAAAAATTTTTGTCAAAAAAAATCGTTTAGAATCATATATAGACTTATCTTATCTCTTAAAAAAAGCAATAAGGTTATAGAGGATAAAGGAAAGCAATAAAATATTTCTCAATTTAGGTTAAGTTTAGTGGCTTGGTGGAGAATCAGTGAGGGGGGGTATTTTTTTGAGAAAAATGGTCATCAATGTCAAAAAACCAAAGATGATGGTTATGATAAAGAAAATATCACTCAAAGCCATAATCATTGCTTGGATGCGCGCTATACCAGATAGTTGAGAAAGAGCAAGTGTATACGAATCAAAGGTTTCTGTTGTAAATAATAAAGAAAGTTTTGAAAGCATTTCAGTTGCTTGTCTATTTGCGTGATTGAGCGTTTCGGCTATTCGTTCGTAATGGAAGTCTGTGCGTTTTGTCATGAGAGTGCTGATAATGGCAAGCCCGACAGCTCCCCCCAGATTCCGTGTGAGATTAAAAAGTCCAGAAGCATTTTGCATGCGTTCTGGCGGAAGTGTTCCCAAGGCAATGTTATTAACAGGAACCATACATAACATTACAGAAGCACCACGGAAAACTTGTGGCCAAAAGAGTTGCCAAAAATCCCAGTTGTCTGTGATAGAACTAGCCATCCAAGTTCCTATTGCAAAGCCCAAAAGTCCTATCGCCATCATCAAACGTGCATCTATTCGTGCGGAAAGATATCCTGCAAGGGGAGCGGTTAATAGCATGACGAATCCTGAAAGAAACAATGTTTCTCCAATCATGAGAGCATCATAATGGCGGATTTGGCTCAAATAGACAGGATAAAGATATGTGAGTCCGTAAAGACCTATTCCCAAAGAGAAGGAAAAAATGGATGCAGCAGAAAAATTAAAATTAGAAAAAGCCGTAAGATCAACAATAGGCTCTTTTGCCGTAAAAGCGCGCCAGAAGAAGAGGGCGGCAGACAAGATCATGATAATGAATAAGTTTCGAATCAGCCTATCATTTAGCCAATCATGGCGTGCTCCCTCTTCTAGTACATATTCTAAAGTTCCTAGAAAAACAGCCATAGAAATGAGGCCCAACCAATCAAATTTAGCCATGAGAGATGGGGTTGCTTTATCAAAATTAATCAATTTCCACGCGAGAATTGAAATAATAATTCCAAAAGGCACATTGATGAGAAAAAGCCAATGCCATGATAAGAGATGACAGAGGTAACCCCCGACCGTTGGACCAATCGTGGGGGCGAGTGTTGCGACGAGTCCAACAATAGGGACGACAACTGGTCGTTTGGAAGGAGGAAAAAGAACATAAGAGGCGACAAAAACGCTTGGGATAATTCCGCCACCAATAAAACCTTGCAATGCACGGTAGATAATCATCTCTCCAATGGATGCTGCTGTTGCACAAAGAATAGAGGTAACCGTAAATCCAATCGCCGAGATCGTAAAGAAAACGCGTGTTGAAAGCAATCTTCCTAAGAAGCCAGAAAGGGGTAACATGATGACTTCAGCGATGAGATAGGAGGTTTGAACCCATGAAATTTCCTCAGAGCTTGCAGCAAGACCCGCTTGAACTTCAGCTAAAGAAGAGGCAACGATTTGGATATCCAAAATAGCCATGAACATGCCAAAGGCCATAACGATGAAAATCACAACGTTACGGATTTCTATGCGTTCTTGAGACTGTATAGGCTTTGGTATGGAAGATGTCATAATAATAAGGTTATTTTCTTGTTGTTATAAGAGACTTTTATCTTATGGTTGTGTGCGTGTATCAACTTCTACTGAAACGCTCATTCCTGCTCGGATATGACCGGTCTTTAAGACTTCTTCTGGAATAGAGATCCGTACGGGAATACGTTGAACAATTTTTGTAAAGTTTCCGGTAGCATTTTGTGGAGGAAGAAGAGAAAAAACAGCACCTGTTGCAGGTGAAATAGAAAGCACTGTTCCTGTAAAGACTTCCTTTTTGAAGGCATCAACAGCAATATAAGCTTTTTGTCCCGCATGAATATTTTGCAACTGTGTTTCTTTATAGTTTGCTTCAATATAAAGCGCATGGATAGGGACTAACGCTGCAAGACGTTGGCCATTTACGACAAAATCTCCCGTTTTTGCTGTTAAATTTCCTATAATTCCGTCAAATGGCGCGCGTATAATGGTTGAAGCAAGATCACGTTGTGCTTTTTCCCGCGAAAGTTCTAAACTCTTTGTTTGGCTTTCTGTTTCACTTCGTTGTGCCTCTAGTACCTGGATATTGGCACGTGCAGCAGCGATTTGTGCATCCGCACGGTTAACATTGGCAATGGCTTGTTCATAGGCTGATTTGGCATCATCAACATCTGATTGAGGGGCATAACGATTGGCTTTCAGTTCTGTAATGCGTTTTAAAGTGAGTTGTGCATTGGTTGCTATGGCTGAAGCCGCTGCTTTTTGTGCTTGTGCATCATCTAGCGCACTGTGAGCAGCGGTAATTTGTGCATCAATACGTTGAAGCGTTTTTTGTTGTGTGTTAAGATGCGCTTTTGTTTGATCCAAGGCTATTTGATAATCACCGTTGTCTAAGTAAAATAAAACATCGTCCTTTTTTACAACTTGGTTGGCTTTAATCGCAATTTTTTCAATATATCCACTTAATTTAGGCGCAATTGCAGCTATATCTCCTTGCACATAGGCATCTTCAGTGGAGAGCATATAACGCCAATGTGTTATCCACTTATAGCCAAACCAAAGCATAAAAAGTGCAAAGACGATAAGAAAAACCTTAATTACCTTCTTTTGTTTTGTTTTATCAAAGTTTTTGGTTGAAAAAATTGTCTCAGCTATAGACATGATTTTATACTTTCAATATTTGTATCCCAATGAACATAATAAGCCCATAACTATAGGCAAGGGCTGCTGTGCATACAAGGACAAGTAAGAGCTTTTCAAACAATAAGTAACGTTTGAAGAATAATGGTAAATGTATGAACTTACAAGTTCAAGCGCTTATTTTATTACGCATTTTTTACAAAGACCTCGTACTTCTAGAGTGCTTTTGTGGGCTTGGAAGTTAACAGCTTGAACCATTTGTTTTAAACTTGATACAATCGTTTGATTTTGTATTTCATTAACTGTGCCACAGTTTTCGCAAATGATGAAAGTTGTAAGTTCGTGTTGACACTTTTCAGGATGTAAACAAACCATAAAAGCGTTTACACTTTCGAGACGATGAATACATTTTAATTGTACGAGTTTTTCTAACGCACGATAAACTTGGAGAGGGGCACGAAAACCTTCTTCACGTAATTGGTCAAGAATTGCATAAGCACTTAAAGGCCCTTTTGCATTCTTTAAAGTGTTCAAAACCAATGTTTGGTTACGCGTCAGTTTAGAGGACATTGACATCTTCTTCCTTTTGCTTTCATGGAAAATCATAAAGCGTGTAAGGTGTTTATGCAATGGTGATTATAGAATATGTCGCCTATCTTTCTTTTACATGATGTGCGCGTCATGATATTTAAGGAGAGTTATAACCGTTGTGAGAGGAGAGGGGTATTGTGATCTAAAAGAAGTCATTATCCCGCAAGAAACTTTCATGCAATGCGTCTTTATAATTGATCAGTCCTGGTTGTTTATGTTTTTTTTAGAAGCGTGCTGTTTATTTTTAGTTATTTAGTTATTTTTTTGAGATGTCTTGAAATAGATGTTTATTGTTATAATGTTATATTTTTACAAAAAAGTAAAAAATGATATTGACTCTTTTGGGGAAAGGGTTCTATATAGCGTTCGTTGACGAGG
>NZ_JAQISX010000089.1:0-1314 GCF_028618425.1 Bartonella sp. ML70XJBT | reverse complement strand
TCATACGCATCTATCTTTTGATTAAGTTCTTTAATTTCCTTTTCATATTTTTTGATATCCTCATCACACTCATCAATGCTCTGCTTGCTTTCATTTAAACTCATTGTGATCTCCTAAGGCTGCAAACCGTCGCACGCGCTATCAACGCAGGGGCTTTTGGAAAATTTTGTCATTGAGTCGCTTGCTTGCTCTTGCATTAATCTTTGCAAGCGTTCTGGATAAAAAAAATCTTCTGGACGTAAATCTATCCCATGCTCACGCGCATAGGTTAATAGTTTTTGCTGGTGTTTTGCTGGTATAAAATCACGCCATCTAGAAATAGACGAAATATCTCTTTCAACGATGCCTGCTACAGTTTTTAAGCCACCTAAATACTTTATAATCAGTCTCGAAAGCATATTTATCTCCATAACGCCACAATAGATAATTGCGTTTTATGCACAAGTCAACGCAATTATGCTTTTTTATCATTTTTGCATAAAAATATATTTTCAAGGATTATATGAATCATGGGAAAAGATATTCAGTCTCAACTTAAGCTATGGATTAAAGAGCGACTTAAAGAACGGGGGCATGGTGCACAAACAGCATTAGCATCCCATCTGAAACTGCATCCATCGGCAGTGAACCGTATGCTTCGCATTTATCAAAATGGGAAAACCCGTGATATAACCATAGATGAATTGATAAAAATTTCTGAATTCTTCAACGAGCCACCACCCAGTTTTTACAAAGAAGCAGATTTGAATTTCGTAAAAATATGCGCTTCTCTTGAACCAGCTGATAAAGAAGCGGTACTCGATTTCCTTGAATTATTAAAAAAGATAAAAACAAGATAGGTTATTATTGATTGCTTTTTTTCATTAAGCATCAAAGAAAAATCTTCTATTCCTTTACCTAGATCACCCATAACATCTCCTAAATTGTGGATAGCGCATAAATTAGCTATATATTTTAAATTTATTTTTTTGCATTTTATGCAATTTTTTAATTGACATGTGCATAAAATACAATTACAAAACCACCATACCCCGAAAAAAAAAACCTATGTCAAGGCGTTTTTTTCAAAATGTGTTTAAATATTTTGATAATAAATGGAGACCGTTATGAAAAAACCAGTGTTTATAAATTCTGATGAAATTCTCTTAGTCGTCTGTGAAGATGAAGAGCAAAATCTCGCAAAATATGGTACTTTCTTTGATGAAAAGGAAATTATCAAATTTATCGATCAAGCCGATAATGCTCTTCAAATCTTCCGTGTAGAACCAACCACTAACCGATGCGAAGATATCTCTGAAGAGATCGCAGAGTTCT
>NZ_JAQISX010000088.1:0-1334 GCF_028618425.1 Bartonella sp. ML70XJBT | reverse complement strand
TCATACGCATCTATCTTTTGATTAAGTTCTTTAATTTCCTTTTCATATTTTTTGATATCCTCATCACACTCATCAATGCTCTGCTTGCTTTCATTTAAACTCATTGTGATCTCCTAAGGCTGCAAACGGTTGCACACGCTATCAACGCAGGGGCTTTTGGAAAATTTTGTCATTGAGTCGCTTGCTTGCTCTTGCATTAATTTTTGCAAGCGCTCTGGATAAAAAAAATCTTCTGGACGTAAATCTATCCCATGCTCACGCGCATAATTTAAAAGCATAATTTGGTATTTAGCCGGTATAATTCCGCCTTTACCCTCTAGTTTTTTTAAAGGATAAGTCCATTTATAAACAGCAGACACATGACATTGAGAGATCAACGACACGCGTTTTGCACCGCCTAAATACCTTATAATCGTAACTGCTGAATTTTTGATACTCATCTTAATTTCTCTATTTATCAAATGTGCATTTATTCGATTATAGAAAAATTGTCAATATTTTTTCTAAAATAGAAATATTGATATTTTTTTTAACAAAGGGAATATTGACAAGTATGGATATTCAAAAAGAAATAAAAATTTGGGCAAATGAAAAACTTAAAACAATGGGGCACGGGTCCCGAACTGAACTAGCTAAACATATGGGGCTTCATACATCTGTTGTATCTAAAATGCTTTCTGTTGATGATGATAAAGAAAGTAGAAGTATATCTGCTGATGAACTCGTTAGGTTAACTTCATTTTTTAAAGCTCTCCCCCCTCACTTTATACCTGATAATTGTGATGATTATTTTTTAAAATTATATTCTTCAGCAAAGCCAGAACATAGAAAAGCTGTCATTTCTTTTTTGCGCTCTCTGCAAGAAGCAGATGAAAAATAACCACCCGTTTTTGCTCATTTGTTAATGACGAAAATATTTTAAAAGCTTCTTTAGATTGCTTCATTATAGAATTTTCTCCACATTTAAATGAAAGTTAGATCACTTTTTTGTGTAGACTATCCGTCTATCACTAAAAAAAATTTTTTCTATTTTAGAAAATTTATATTGACTTATTCTAAAATCGAAAATATAAATGCCTCATATCGTAAAAATTAACCTTTGCCAATAGGCTCTATGGAGGCATTTGTGAAGAAACCAGTGTTTATAAATTCTGATGAAATTCTCTTAGTCGTCTGTGAAGATGAAGAGCAAAATCTCGCAAAATACGGTACTTTCTTTGATGAAAAGGAAATTATCAAATTTATCGATCAAGCCGATAATGCTCTTCAAATCTTCCGTGTAGAACCAACCACTAACCGATGCGAAGATATCTCTGAAGAGATCGCAGAGTTCT
>NZ_JAQISX010000087.1:0-1408 GCF_028618425.1 Bartonella sp. ML70XJBT | reverse complement strand
TGTAAAAACTGAATGAATTGTTTTGGTTGCATTTCGAGTATTTTAGCAGCTTCTGTAAGACCAAAGAGCCCATCATGGCGCTGTAAACTTTCAAGTGCCATGGCTTTTGGTGTTAAATCTTCAATAATGCTGTCTTTTTGATCTATCTGTCCTTGTAGGTAATTCAAAAAACCAATCATAGCTTTTGGACTTGAATAATCGATTTGTGCTGGTGTTACTTGCTTTTCTAATTCTTGCCAACGGTCAATAATTTTTGCACGCAAAGCAGTGCTATAACCAGAAACAAGAATTAAACATTCACGTTTAGGGAGGTTGTAACAAGGGAGGGTACGACCAGTTGAATCTTTATAGACCCCTGCAAAATCACTCACCCCAAATTTGGGGGCAGTGTTTTCAGAATATAATTCTTCAAGCATTTTCTTGATATCACGCATAACATGGTCATGCCGTTTATCGCATAACTCAGCAATTTCACGACTAGACATGGTCGGAATAGTTTGGTTATTAAAATTTCTTTCTTCTACTGTCATAAGATTATGCATGTTTCACTCCATTCGTTGTGACAACATTTTCATTGTGCTTAATTTGTTGTTTGAGATGTCTTAAGATTTCTTCTAATGTTTCTGGTTTTGAATAATCGATTGTTGCTTTTGCTTTTTTTTCACAGTCCAAAAAATATTGACGCACTTGTTTACCTTTGAAATTAGGTTCACAAATGGCAATGTGTTTTGCTGCATTTAAAGTGAGGGCATAATCTTTAGAAGGACAACCCCGTGATGGTAATTTTTTGGTAGATGTGATAAAATCAATATCTTCTCGAAAAGAAAAATCTTTAATACAGTTTGCTATCCATTTTCTAAACTCGGCTTTGACCTCTAAAAATGCATGCAAGTCACGAGCGCTAACGGTTTGAATGGTTTGCTGTTTAATTATAGTATTTTGAATAGGGATAAAATGTTTCATTACAAACCTTATATAAATTGGATTTGAAGGGGGCGCGCTTTTAGAAGCGCACCGTATAGCTTGGGTAGTTTGGAATGACATCCCAAAGAGTTAAACGGTGCTGTTGTTCATAAGTACCGTACATTTCATCTTCATATCGCTGCTGTTCGATTTCTTCTAAAAAAAAATCGTATGCGGAGCTATGCTTAACAAAGTCGTGAGGAATATTGCCGTTAAAACATTGTTCTTCACATTCTTTAAGATAGAACTCTGCGATCTCTTCAGAGATATCTTCGCATCGGTTAGTGGTTGGTTCTACACGGAAGATTTGAAGAGCATTATCGGCTTGATCGATAAATTTGATAATTTCCTTTTCATCAAAGAAAGTACCGTATTTTGCGAGATTTTGCTCTTCATCTTCACAGACGACTAAGAGAATTTCATCAGAATTTATAAACACTGGTTT
>NZ_JAQISX010000086.1:0-1433 GCF_028618425.1 Bartonella sp. ML70XJBT | reverse complement strand
AGGGGATACCGGTTTGTACAATTAAGAAAGCAACGGCAGGCAAGGGGAATGCGTCGAAAGAAGAGATGATAGAGGCAATGCGTGCAAAAGGACACGCGCCTTGTGATGATAATGAAGCAGATGCTTTATCAATTTTACATTTAATTAAAGAAAGGGAAATTACTAATGTCCAATAAAAACCAACAAGTGAAAATTAATGTAGAAAAATGGCTTCTTGATCTCGTTGATTTGCCTCCTATGGAAGGAAATATTTACATGAGATTGCGATTAAAAATGTTACATACTGGAAAGCCTCTTACAAACAATTTACGAGCTTTAGCCTCATTAGCACGCTGTTCAATTGAAGAGATTGATGATGCACTAGATCTCTTAGCAGAAACTGGACATATTTTTCTTTTGGATGACAAACACATTTGGAGTTTAGAAGTTGAAGAAGAGTTGAAGAATAACACTCAACAGTCAGAAACCTCATGGTATAAGTAAAGGAAGGATAAAGAGAATGTCCAGTAAATTACCATGGACGAGGCTTTTTGCAGATAAGTGGCTTCTTGATCTTGCATGTTTACCTGCAATTGAAGGTAATGTTTATATGCGGCTGCGATTGCAAATGTTGCGCATCAGAGAACCTCTTTTAAATGATGCACAAATATTATCTCATTTTACTTCTTGTTCAGTAAAAAGATTTCAAAAGGCATTAGATTATTTATTTAGATCTGGACATATCATTTGTTTAGACGATGGTCGTTTGTGGTGTCCAGATGTTGAAGAGGAATTAAAAAATTCAGATGAGACTTTAAATAAGTTTGCAGAAAGAGCCGCAAAAGCCGCCAACACTAGGAAACATAAAAATCAAGACGATTCTTCAAGAAAGCCTCAAGATTCTTTAAGAGGTCTTGAAGATTCTTCAAGAAGTCTTCAAGATTCTTCAAGCGGGTACAATAACAATAACATTAACAATATATATAAAAAAAATAAAACTATCGTTTTATCAAAAAAAGAAATTGATTTTGAAGATTTAGAAACGAGCGATTTGGTTGACGAGCCAACAGAGGTTGCTGCTGTTGAAAGCCAACCAGAACAAATCGAAGCGGGTGTAGAAAACCAACCACCCATTCACGAGCAAGAAAACGTTTCGAAAAAACCAAAACGTTCAAAAGCTAATCGGGGGTGTCGATTGCCTGCGGATTTTGAACCCGATTACGATTTTGCACTTGCAGAGGGCTTGTCTCCAGAGCGTATCAAAATCGAAATTGCGAAATTTCGAGATTACTGGCGTTCAAAAGCTGGAGCAAACGCTACCAAAATCGATTGGCAAGCAACATGGCGCAACTGGGTAAGGAATTCAAAAGATCATAAAATCAATCAACAAGGTGGAAACTATGGAAAAACAAGCAATCAACACACAGAACAGCAGCGTGGCTGGAGTTATCGAG
>NZ_JAQISX010000085.1:0-1457 GCF_028618425.1 Bartonella sp. ML70XJBT | reverse complement strand
CTCGATAACTCCAGCCACGCTGCTGTTCTGTGTGTTGATTGCTTGTTTTTCCATAGTTTCCACCTTGTTGATTGATTTTATGATCTTTTGAATTCCTTACCCAGTTGCGCCATGTTGCTTGCCAATCACGCTTGCTAGCGTCCTTACCTGTCTTGGCATTCCAATAATCTCGAAATTTCGCAATTTCGACTTTGATACGCTCTGGAGGCAAGCCCTCTGCAAGTGCAAAATCGTAATCGGGTTCGAAATCCGCAGGCAATCGACACCCCCGATTAGCTTTTGAACGTTTTGGTTTTTTCGAAACGTTTTCTTGCTCGTGAATGGGTGGTTGGTTTTCTACACCCGTTTCGATTTGTTCTGGTTGGCTTTCAACATCAGCGACCTCGCTTGGCTCGTCAACCAAATCGATTGTTTCTAAATCTTCAAAATCGATTTCTTTTTTTGATAAAACGATAGTTTTATTTTTTTTATTATATATGTGATTGTGGTTGTGGTTGTGATTGGCATCATTAAGCATTGCTTGTGCATTGCTTATAGCATCCTTAGCATCATGCTTAGCATTTTTGACATCATTATCACTTTTATCTTTATCCCATCTTGCCTTTGCTGCCTTTTGTGCTCTTTCTGAAAACTTACTTAAATTTTCATTTGAGTTATTGAGTTCCTCTTCAACTTGTAAACTCCACAAACGACCATCTTCTAAACAAATGATCTTTTTATCACGTAATAAAAACTCTAAGGCTTTATTAAAGATCTTTTTTGAACAGCCAGCACTATGTGCTAATTTATCTGGATCACAAAAAATGGGTTCTCCACTTTTACGCATGTGCCATTTCAATGTAACGTATGTCGCTATTTGAAATGCTTTCATGCCATTTGTTTCTGCAAGACAATCTGAAGGAAAGCTGCGAACCCAAGCCAACTTAGTTGACATGCATTGCCTCCTCTCTTTTCTTACTCCACCTTATATGCGCTGCTTTTGAAGCCCTTTCTGAAGCTTTGCTAATTGTATAATCAAAAGCTAATGACCTATGCCATAAGTTCCCATTCTCTAAACGCGTGATGTAACCCATGCTTATTAAAGTCTCTAATGTCTTTTGAAACGTTTTCACTGAACACCCACACCAACTCGATAAATAAGACGCATTATTGATAAGAGGCGCTTTCTTATCATTCATAAGCAACACAAGGGTTGTATAAACTGCCTTCTCTGTTGCTTTTAAACCCATAAGCTCTTTTAAAAACTTATCTGAATTAAACTTTACACACTCTACTTTATTACTGGACATCATTCGTGATCTCCCTCTCTTTAACTAAATGTAAAATTGCCAAAGCATCTGCTTCATTATCATCACAAGGCGCGTGTCCTTTTGCACGCATTGCCTCTATCATCTCTTCTTTCGACGCATTCCCCTTGCCTGCCGTTGCTTTCTTAATTGTACAAACCGGTATCCCCT
>NZ_JAQISX010000084.1:0-1476 GCF_028618425.1 Bartonella sp. ML70XJBT | reverse complement strand
GGAACTTCCCTTACTTTGCTTCTCTTGGTTAATTTCGCATTGCCATAAGCACGACCCCAGACCTTAGTATAGAATAAAACCTTGGCATTGCCAAAAACAGAGCCATAAATTTCAGCACAACCGCCCACCAAAGCACCGCCATAGACCTTGCCATGTATTTTGGCACGACCATTAATAAAGGCATAATTATAAACCTCAGCATAGCTATGAATACGAGCCGAGCCAGCAACAATGGCACGACCATAGACCCTTGCATAACCAAAAACCACAGCATCATAAGAAACATGCGCATAATCATAAACATGACCATCAGCAAAAACGCGGGCGCCACCATTTACATGAGCATACCCATAAACATTGCCATAAACATGAGCATTGCCATAGACACAAGCATGGTCATAAATTTTTGCATATTGAGAGATGAAAGCCTTGCCATAGATTTCACAATTCCCATAGACTTGACCACAAACTTGAGAAAAATGGCGTATTTTTGCATTGTCATAAACGCGGGCATGACCATAGACACAAGCTTTATCATAAACCCAGCAATTGCCATCATGGGATAGATTAGCTTCCTTTTCAATAAAGCCACCCAAAGAACCAGCTTTGACATCATCAAAATCTTTTAAAGCCCGAATGCGATAAAGATTGATAATTTTTCTAGTCAGAGCATGTTTTATTTTTTTGATTTCGCTTGTTAATTCATATTTTTTGCACATAAGGATACCCACACAATCGAATGTGTTAAACATTTGCTAAAATTTGGAATGGAAAATTTGTAAGATTTGAAAGAGGGGCGCCCCCGCGCCGCCCGAGCATTCAATTATGCTGCTTTGTTTTCAATAATCTTTACAACGTGATCGCTTTCATAAACCTCACAATTTATGGGAACCGAACATAAACCGCTATGTCTTTTTATCCTTGCATTGCCATAGACCTTGCCTCTAATCACGATATAATCAGAGATTTTCGCATTCCCATAAACAGAGCCGTAAACATCAGTATGAGACCCCACACTAGCATTGTCATAAACCTTGCCATAAATCTTTGCAGCGCCACTCACAACAGCATCATCATAAACCACCGCATTGCTATGAATACGTGCACACCCCGATAATTTTGCATTCCCATAAACCCTTGCATATTGAAAAACCCAAGCATTATAAGAAAGATGCGCGTTGTCATAAACATGAGCATTTGCATAAACGCGGGCGCGGTCACAAACATGCGCATTGCCATAAACAAAGCCCATAATAATAGCCTTATCAGAAACCCTTGCATTTTCATAAATATAGGCAGGATTTAAAACAAGAGCATTATCATATACCCAGCAATTGCCATCATGAGAGAGGTTGCTTTCATTCTCAATAAAGCCACCTAGATCGCCAGCCTTTACATCAGCAAAGTCTCTTAATGCTTTAATGCGATAAAGAGTTTGATTATTTAATACACGTGTCTCATTTGTGAGTGCAAATT
>NZ_JAQISX010000083.1:0-1530 GCF_028618425.1 Bartonella sp. ML70XJBT | reverse complement strand
ATTTGTTTAAAGATGCAATTTGAATAAAAATAAACTTGCGTTTATACACAAAGTATGTAATTCATTAATCGTTTTCATAATGAATTGTCCTTGTCAATAATGGTTTTTAATAAAAGAAGCCGTGTTTATAAGAACACGGCTTTCTTTTAATTCTATCTTTTAGACGCCACAGCCGCTTTAATCAATTCCTCTACAGTCTTTATCTATCTACAAAAGGATATTAAACCTGTAGAAATCTCTTTTCTTCCTGTAACCCATGCCCCCAAAATAAGTTGCGTATCTCCAAAAATACGTGCCCTGCCACCAATAATTGCATTCCCATAAGCACGTACATTACCATGAACCTTTGCAAACCCATTAACACACGCCTCATCACAAATTATTGCATTTTCAAAAACCTTCGCATGCCCCCAAACCATAGCAGCATTATAAACCTTGGCATCGTCCCCAACCCAGCAATTACCTTGGTGAGAAAGGTTGTATTCACTTTCAATAAAGCCCCCTAAATCTCCTTTTTTAACACCTCCAAAACTTCTTAAAGCTCTAATGCGATAAAGTGTTATAACTCTACCATAACGGTCTTTAACTTCTGTAGTTTCATCAGTAAATTCATATTTTTTAGATACAACTGTAGTATTCATAGGTAGCTCCCTAATCTAATATTCGTTGTTTTAAATGACGCGGCTTTCTTTTTTGCTATAAAGAAGCCCCCCGCCCCGTTTTTTTAATTATTGCATATTTCCGTGGATTTGCTCTCTTAATAAAGCCAATCCTTTTGTTGTTATTTTTGTTGACGGGACTGTCTTTTCTGTACCATCATTTTTTTGAATAGTAATGGTCGTGCAATCCATTAAACCTTTTTGTATTTTATCTTGATATGGTAATAATGGACCACTTGGTACTCTTTTGTAAACCCAACCATATCTTCGTAAGTAATCTGATAAATCCTTAGGTCTTACTTCTAAGATTTTCGCAGCATCTATAATACCAAACAAGCCATCCGAGCGCTTTAGACCATCAAGAGCTATTGCTTTTGGTTTAAGAGTATCCACTTCATTTTTTAAAGTTTCTAATTGATTGATGCTCTCTAAGAGAAGTTTTTTAACAGTAAGGGGATTTTCTAAAGCACTTGCTAAATCTGTTTTCTTTTCTAATTCCTGCCAACGATCTATAATTTTTGCACGCAAAGTGGTGCTGTAACCAGATACGAGGATTAGGCATTCACGTTTTGGAAGAAGATATTCAGTTTTCTGGCGATTCATGCTATCAAAAAAGATGCCCTCAAATTTGAGGATATCTTTTTCATCATACAATTCAAGCAAAATATTCTTGATATCACGCATAACATTATCATGTCTTTTACCACACAATTCTGCGATTTCACGACTAGACATAGTTTGAACGCTATCATCTATGTTGATTTGATTTACGTTTGTTAAATTTGTTTGATTTATATCTATTAAGTATTGCGACATAATATTGTCTCCTGTGAAATTATGTTGTTTTCCATTGACACACAATAAAGAATGC
>NZ_JAQISX010000082.1:0-1541 GCF_028618425.1 Bartonella sp. ML70XJBT | reverse complement strand
TCATTTTACCTAAGTACAAAGGCGACTTAAAGCTGTTAGATGGCAAAAATGATGATGATCAAGAGCAGTCATCTCCTTATGAGAGAAGCATTTACAGACCTCTTGATATGCCTACAGTACCAAATGATGGCGTTCCTTTTTAAACAGAAGGCGGTGTAAGTGAAAGCAAAGAAAAAGAGGGGACGCCCTAAAATCACAGGGCAGGTAAGAGAAGCCAATGGTCGTATCTCACGTGCAAAAGCACCTCGTGAAGCTGTCGATAAATTGGCAATAGAAATGCGTGCAAAGCGCTTCTCTTTAAGCTTACAAGAGGCTAAAAATCCGCTTTCTGGTACTTATATAGGGCGGCTTTGTTTGCAAGGTGTACTTACTCAAGAGCAATATGACACTGCACAACAATATCTACAGATACGAAATGATTACCTTTGTGCAAAGGGCTTGCCTAATGCTATTTATGACGAAATGCCATCATCCGCTGATGATAAAGCAAGAGACAAATGGGTAGAATTTGCAACAGAGAAGTTTTTAAACACGCAAGAGGCAATAAAAGAAGCGCAACATCTCTATAGACAGTATAACCTCTATGCAGCACTACAGTACCTCGTTATAGAAGATCAAGAGTTACCACATCTTGTAAGTTCACTACGTGTCGCTCTTAATGCGCTTCAGAAGTATTTGCAAAAAATCATGTGATTATTTATTAATCTTATGGATAATCTGATATAACATTTCAAGTTGAGAGTCTAGTTTTTCAACTTCTTTTTTAGTGTCATCTATAGCTGTCTGTATTATAGAAATTCTCTCCAAAATTTCTGATGCCTTCCCGTGATTTTTAGATTCCCTTTCTTTATTCAAATCCTTTATTTCGGTTATTTCGTTTGTCATAGCGAAAATTAACTGACGAGAGGCAACTCTTCGTTGTGAGATTATCTCGTACCATTGTTCCATCAATTTGGCATTTT
Source organism: Bartonella sp. ML70XJBT (assembly GCF_028618425.1). Classification (NCBI taxonomy): domain Bacteria; kingdom Pseudomonadati; phylum Pseudomonadota; class Alphaproteobacteria; order Hyphomicrobiales; family Bartonellaceae; genus Bartonella; species Bartonella sp. ML70XJBT. Next base: position 579 of record NZ_JAQISX010000082.1, on the reverse strand, counting down.
TTTCAGAATGTGAAGTTCTCTCTAACCATACACTTTCACTGAGAATGCGTTCCCACCAGAGGTCAACAGTAGACATGTAATCACGGATTGCACTCTCTCGTTCTATAATTTCTTTTGAACAGAAGAACTCATTGGAATTAGCATATCCATTTGAAGGGGATATAAAATACGTTGTAAAAAGTGTGATAATTAATACGCTTCTAAAGAGAGTTTTTTTTATAGACATTGTTTTCCACCTTAATTTACATCTTAATTATCTAACAGATTCCCTTTGAAGTTATCAATATGTGTTATTTTTGTGTTGACAAAGTGATGCAAATCGTATTTAATGACATTGCTGTACTTAGGCGTATTATGTCTAAACGAGCGTGATGTACAGTCTAAAACCCCTGCAAATGCGGGGTTTTTTTATTATCTGGAGGGAGGAATTTATGACATCAGAAAACACACAACAGGTTTTACAACCGACCAAAAAGCCTCTGCCTCCTAATGCTGGTCAAGGGCGTGTTAAAGGAGTTCCGAATAAGAATACACGTCTTCTTAAAGAGGCAATTATTAAAGCTGCTGAATTGGCAGGTA
>NZ_JAQISX010000081.1:0-1554 GCF_028618425.1 Bartonella sp. ML70XJBT | reverse complement strand
TTCAAGCTCTTGCTTGTGAACAAGCGTTAGTGGTCTAAAATGCTCTTTCGCTGTTTTTTCTTTGAGTGCTTTCTCACGTGTGTTTTCAATTGCTCTACGTACACTTTCGGCTTCTGAAAGAAGGGTATTTTCTAGTGTCTGGCAATAAGCTAAAAGCTCTCCACAAGTTGGCATAAATGTTTTTGATATCCCAATTGCTTGACCAGTTACGATATCTTCGACGCCCTTTTTCAGAGCATATGCTGAAATGCGGTCCAGCATCATACCATAGGATAAAACGACGGCTTTGGCGTCTGTATTCGCAGGGACTCTCATGCTTGAGAGTAGGAAAGAAGCTTGCTCAATTTGCTTAACTGAAGCTTTCACAGAGAGCAACGCTTGTAGACGATTGCAAGCATCTAAGGTTTGCGCTTCCTCCTGTTTCGTCAATGTATTCCCAGCTTTCAGCGTCAATGGATACCCCGGACTGATCATTTCCATAATCTTCTCCAGATGAGAGATGATCTCTGAGTTCGTTGAAGCCTTCTGCAAGCTGTTCTGTGAAAGTTTTCTGAGTGAATTTTCCATGATAACCACCTAACCGTTTTTCCTGTTCTAATCTTGCTTTTTTCTTTGCTAGCGTTCCGATAGGGCTTGTGACCCAATTGTACCAAGTCCTTTGCCAATCTCGTTTGTTTGCATTTTTACCTGGGTTTGCTATCCAGTAATTTGTGAACCGTTCGGTTTCTAACAGCGCCTCATCATGCGTTAATCCTTGATCGATTGCGTATTGCAAATTAGGTTCAAAATCCGCAGGCAATCGACAACCTCGATCAGTGTTAACCTGCTTGGCTTTTTTAGGAACGTTTTCTTGCTCGTGAAGGGGAGGTTGGTTTTCTGATGATGTTGCGTTTTGTTCTGATTGGCTTTGGAGGGTATCAACCTCTGTTGGCTCTTCAACCAAATCGTTTGTTTCTAAATTTTCAGAATTAATTTCTTTTTTTGCTAAAACGATAGTTTTAGTTTTTTTATATATATTGTTAATGTTATTGTTTATGTGTTGTCGTGATGAAGTCATCATGATGTCATCATGACTTCGTGATGAATTCGTCATGACTTCATCATGTTCTTTTGATAAGTTATCTTTCTGCTTATTTCTCCTAGTATTTGCGGCTTTTATAGCTTTTTCTGAAAGTCTATTTAAATTCTCATTGCAATTTTTTAATTCTTCTTCGACTTGTGCACTCCATAAATTTCCGTTTTCTAATTGAAGAATTAATTTTTTTCGAATGAGTTTTTCTAATGACTTTTTAAAAGCTTGTATTGAGCAGCCGACGGCGCGTGCTAAAACAGAAGTGTCGTCATAAATTGGTTCCTCTGCTCGATACATAAAAGCAGTGAGAGTGCTATAAGTAGCTTTTTCTGTGGCATCAGTACCAGCAAAATCCATAATCCATTCTTGATAAAAATTACGTACCCAAGGCAATTTATTCGTCATAGTTGCCCTCCTGCTCTTGAGTAAAAGCAGCTTCTTTTAATTCTTTTTCAACACGCGTATTCCACAACCCATCATCT
>NZ_JAQISX010000080.1:0-1566 GCF_028618425.1 Bartonella sp. ML70XJBT | reverse complement strand
AGGTCTGTGCATCCGCATCAGGGGCTGTAACAACCGCTCCAATGGCGGTTTGATCAAATGTTGCTAAAGGACGGGAATCCTCACCAGCCTCTACAATGCGAATACCATGATTAAATTCTGTTGCCATCTTGCTCTCCAAATCAATGAAGAGACTATAACAAGCATCACCATGCTCCATAAGCCTGACACTGTCAGTAAAAAAAGCCCTTTCAAAGGACTTTGAAAGAGCAATAAAAAGGACTTAAAAATCATACAAGCTCGCTTATAGAACAGCTATCCATTTGACTTGCGCTCTCTTTGGTTTTGTATTTAATTTTTCCATAATCTTATAAGGACAGCACCATCAGCTCCAGCCCCGCTTGGACAACGGTAATAGCAAGAACCTGCACCGCCACCCCCAAAACCACGCCCTGCTTTTCCTGAAGTATAATCTCCTTTCCCACCACTTCCAACTCCACCACCCCCACCTCTTGATGTATCACCCCCAGCATCACCGCCATTTCCGCTTACGCCTTTTCTTCCATTCGTTCCAGCATAACCATTGCCGCTTTTGGCAATTCCTGGATGTTCGTCTGTTGCTAAACCCAAATTTCCCCCCACGCCTCCAGCACCACCAGAACCTAAAGAACGAATACCACTGTAGCCACCATTTCCTCCTGTAGCAGTGATAAAATTTTTGCCAACGGTTGTTGTGCCTCCAGAATTTCCTGTCTCACTAAATTCTGAAATAGAAGCTCCTCCTTTACCAATAGCGATATTCTCATGCCCATTTAAACTAATTTTATAGCCATACCATACCGTACAACCGCCACCGCCTCCACCACCACCCATATATGGATTATTAGTTGCACCACCACTACCCCCACCACCCCATGCTTGTATCTCAACTTTGGTTTTATCTGTGACCCAATCGGGCCACTGAATTTTTCCGTTCTGCGTATAGAGCAACTCAGCATCGGCAAGAGCCGGCCAATTGGTGATTTTATCGGTCAAATCTTTTTTAAGACTTTTTATCCCTGCCAAGATGGCTGCATCCACTTGCGCCTTCGTATAAACAACATCACCATCGATTCTCAAAGGTCCTTTAAGCAAGCTTCCGCTCGTACTTAAGTTAGTGACCACTTTGTTGTTATGGGTAATATTCAATGATGTGTTTCCCAACAGCTCCAAACCACCACTCATGGTGACTTTGCTGGTAAATTTGTTATAACTTTGCCATTCATTGGCTTGTTTTAAGCGCCCATAGCTGGTCAGATCTTCGTTAATCTTGGCTCTAAAGTCATCAAGCCCCACAATATCTTCTGTTTTATGTTTGTGTGCACCTAACAGTGAGATAGCACTGCCAAAGGTAAAATTATTGTTGCTTGATTTGTAAAGAACATAATTATTGGCAGCATCTTTTGCCCCCTCGATATCGCTTAAATCAGCAAAGGTGAAGGTTTTATCGGCTGCCATCTTGCCATTAAGGGCGCTTTCTAAACCCGTCACATCACTGATTGTGTGCGTGTGTTTTAAAGGTGCTTTCCCCTCTACCTTTTCCTCAACATCCGCAAGTGCTTGATCAAT
>NZ_JAQISX010000008.1:68153-68521 GCF_028618425.1 Bartonella sp. ML70XJBT | reverse complement strand
TACAATGCGCTCGCTATGCTTTCGGGTTTTCTGGCATTTATGAAGAAGACGAAGCTAAACGTATTAATGACACCACACCTGTACAACTTGTTTCTTATGAGATGCTTGGACAAATCAAACAGTTAATTAAAGAAACTGAAACAAATGAAGATAATCTTCTCTCTTACGCGAATGTCGAAAATCTAACAGATCTATCTTATGAAAAAGCACAAGAGGTTTTAGAGCTGTTGGGAAAAAAGAAAAATATTCAAAGAGAAAGAGCTCTACAATATCTCCCACAACAAGAACAAACAGACACACCTACACAAGATGCCGAATATATTCATATCCAAGATATTGAATATGCTCCAATGTCTCACGAACAACAA
>NZ_JAQISX010000008.1:67431-68143 GCF_028618425.1 Bartonella sp. ML70XJBT | reverse complement strand
ATACAATGCGCTCGCTATGCTTTCGGGTTTTCTGGCATTTATGAAGAAGACGAAGCTAAACGTATTAATGACACCACACCTGTACAACTTGTTTCTCATGCAATGCTTGAACAAATCAAACAGTTAATTAAAGAAACTGAAACAAATGAAAATACTCTTCTCTCTTACGCAAATGTCGAAAATCTAACAGATCTATCTTATGAAAAAGCACAAGAGGTTTTAGAGCTGTTGGAAAAAAAGAAAAATATTCAAAGAGAAAGAGCTCTACAATATCTCCCACAACAAGAGCAAACAGACACACCTACACAAGATGCCGAATATATTCATATCCAAGATATTGAATATGCTCCAATGTCTCACGAACAACAAACGGCGGTGTGAAATGCAACAAAGAACAGCAGAATGGTTTCAAGCCCGTTTAGGTAAAGTCACCGCTTCAAACATTTATAACATTCTTAGTAAAACAGCAAAGGGAACGCCTACAAGCAAATATGAAGATTACAAAATCAAACTCATGACAGAGCGCTTAACTGGAGAAATAAGTCAATCTTATATAACACCAGCTATGCAATGGGGTATTGAGCATGAAGAGGAGGCTCTCAAAGAATATGCTTTCATTTATGATACACAAATCACTCAATGTGGCTTTATTCAACACCCTACAATTCAAATGGCAGGGGCAAGCCCCGATGGACTGATTGATAAAGATGGC
>NZ_JAQISX010000008.1:0-67421 GCF_028618425.1 Bartonella sp. ML70XJBT | reverse complement strand
AGCTAAAGGATTGCCCACAAGCAAATATGAAGATTACAAAATCAAACTCATGACAGAGCGCTTAACTGGAGAAATAAGTCAATCTTATATAACACCAGCTATGCAATGGGGTATTGAGCATGAAGAGGAGGCTCTCAAAGAATATGCTTTCATTTATGATACACAAATCACTCAATGTGGCTTTATTCAACACCCTACAATTCAAATGGCAGGGGCAAGCCCCGATGGACTGATTGATAAAGATGGCTTAATCGAAATCAAATGTCCTCAATCAAGCAACCATTTGCGCTTCTTTATGGATAATGAGATCAAACCGGAATATCTTGCACAAATGCAATTCCAAATGGCTTGTACGGGACGTAAATGGTGTGATTTTATCAGTTATGACCCACGTTTTACGAGGGACGCATCTCATTTACGTATGAAAATCAAACGTATCCACCGTGATGACAAACAAATTGAACAAATCAATCAAGCGGTTGAAAGCTTTTTAACTGAAATAGAACAAGAGATCCAAAGAATCTCAACAAAAGCCGCCTGATCGCTTATGGGGGTGCTTTTCTTATGCCTCCTAGCACCCCCACCCTTGCCTAATATAAAAAAAGAAGAAGGACCACTTAAATGAAAGAAGAAAAATTATTAGAATCAATAAAAAAAATAAGTTTGTTTGAACAAGCATTATTGTCAATGCGCTTGCAAAGGCTCGTCAATATACAAGACCTATCGATTTATCTTGGAATGTCGATGACCTCTATTAGAGAGCTTGTAAAAGCTGGTGTTTTTCCTAAACCAATACAAGAAGGACGATACTTAAAATGGGATATCGTTGAAATCGACCGCTATATTGAAAGCAAAAAAGCCGAAAGAGACTCTACAGAATTACCATCACTATCGTAACAGTCAACACCCAGTCACAAAAGATGCCCATTGTTCTAAAAGAACACGGCGCTGTTCCAAAAAATCAGTCCTCATATAAGCTTTTGTGACTGAATTTCCTACTGAATGAGACAACGTAAATTCCGCAATTTCAAATGGTGTTGATGTTGTCTCTGCTATCCAATCACGAAGACTAGACCTGAAACCGTGTGGACGATAAATAAGCCCTCTATCTTTCATAAATTTAGAAAGCGTCATATCAGAGATAGGCTGTCCAGAATTCCCAACAAACAAAAATCCATTCTTTTCGATTGCTTTTGCTTTTTCAATAATAGCAAGCGCTTCATCTGTAAGCGGTACACGAAAATCAAAAACCTTTCCAACTATCCCTTTCATATTTTCTTTTGGAATCGTCCAGATTGATTGATTGATTTCCTCCAACCGTATATGCCGAATTGGCATTGAACGAACACCAGTTAAAATTAGAAGTTTTAAGGCTAAATTTGAGACAAGTTCATCATTTAAAGATTGATAAAAATGAGGAACTTCTTTCCATGGCATAGCCGGAATATTTTGAACATTTTGAATAAATTTTCCCAATAAAGCTTTTGCTTTTGGTACCAATTGCATATCTACATCTATACCACGTGCCGCTGCATGTTTTATAGCAATATTTAAACGCGATAAAGCCTTGCTCGCTGTTTCGTTTTTTGTTTTCCAAATAGGTGATAAACACTCTTTTATATCAATCTGCGTCAATTCAGTAATTGCTATATCTCCAAGCTTTGGAAAAACATGCAATGTAAGAGGTGTTAACCACCTTGCGGCTGTTCCTTCATTTTTCAATTCGCTTTTTTTGGCTTCAAAGGCGCTTAAAACAATTTCTCGTAAAGAAATACTATCAACAGCCTGTCGTAACTTTTCATTTTTCCTTTTACGAATCGGGTCAATCCCTTGGTTTAAAAGATCACGGCAAGAGGTAGCCTTAAGTCTTGCTTCTTTCAAAGATACAACACTACAAGAGCCTAACCCCATTTCACGACGTTTTTTATTGAAATCGAATCGAAAAACCCAACGCCCTTGATTCTGTGCTGTTTTAATAAGCCATAATCCAGCTCCATCTGCATATTTACCTTTAGGCAAATTTTTTACAGATAAAGCAGATAATCTATCACGTGTTCTTGTTTTCCTAGTCACTTTTCAAACCACCTTTTGAACCACCTTTTGAATTGCGCTTTCGGTGGATTCATCAGATATCAAAATCGTATGTAAAAAACAATTAAGGAAATAAAAACAATCACTTATAAATGAAATGAGATAAACAACGATATCAAACGATATTGTAGAGAATCTGTAAATGGTGCGGTCGAGAAGACTCGAACTTCCACGGGTTGCCCCACAGCGACCTCAACGCTGCGCGTCTACCAATTCCGCCACGACCGCACGTGGTTAAGCAAAAAGTTCTGGCTTTCAGCCTTTAACAAATCACAAAGAAAGGTACAAGACAATTTTCTCTTTCCCATAATTTATTTTATTCAAACGATTTATAACTTAATAAAGATTACACGAAATATGGGCGTTACGATGATTTTTGAACCATCATCATAAAATGAGCTTGTGCAGTTTGATCTTTTTCATAATAACCATGAAATTTTTTTGTAATTGTTGTGGATCCCTGCTTTTGGATTCCTCTCATAGCCATACACATGTGCTCAGCTTCGATCAATACGGCTACACCACGAGGTTTCAGGTGCATTTCTAAAGCATGAGCCACTTGTGCTGTCATCGTTTCTTGTGTTTGTAAACGATGAGAAAAAATATCTACAATACGCGCAATCTTTGAAAGACCAACAATTTTTGCATCAGGAAGATAGGCTATGTGCGCTTTTCCAATAATCGGAATCATATGATGTTCACAATGCGAATAAAAAGGAATATTTTTTACGATTATCGATTCATTGTATCCTGAAACCTCTTCAAAAACCGTTCCTAAGGTTTCTTCAACTGATTGGTGATAACCATTAAAAAGCTCGCGATATGCCTTGGCTATACGTTTTGGGGTCTCTAAAAGCCCTTCTCTCCTTGGATTTTCCCCTACCCATAAGAGTAATGTACGAACCGCTTCTTCCACCTCTTCAATATTCGGACGCTTTTCTTCAGATAAAAAAGAATCTTTTGCGTCTTCTTTAACAACATTACGCATTCAAAAACTCCAACCTTACTCTATACAAAAACATTTGCAACAGACCTATTTCATTTTGTATAATCTCTATATAAGCGAATTAAAAGTTTAAACAATCACGTCTCTCAAAATTTCAGGCAATAGCGCATGAGTGGCAATATCTATAGTGATAAAATACTTGAATATGCTGCACATATAAGCAGAATTGGGCGTCTTAATAATCCTGATGCAACATCAAAAAGATATGCACATCCTTGCGGCTCAACAATCACTGTAGATTTAAAAGTGAAAGATCATATCGTGATAGATTTTGCTCATGAAATACATGCATGTGTTATAGGGCAAGCCTCAGCGTCACTTTTAGCATCTCATATCATCGGACAAACAACACAAGATCTTAAAATATTACGTAAAGTTATCTATCAAATGCTAAAGCAGAATGGACCTTCTCCTCAAGCTCCCTTTGAGGATTTTTCTTGCTTAGAGCCCATTAAAAACTATAAAATACGTCATGCTGCAACACTACTACCCTTTGATGCAACGATAGACTGCATTCAACAAATTGAAGAAGAAAGAAGAACATAAATGCTCAAATCACAGTTTCGACAAAAAAAAATAACTCGAAATTACACAGGGACTTGGCAAAAAACACCTGGACGATTACTGGGCATTTTTTTAATACGTTTCTATCAAATAACACTTTCGAGTCTTATAGGCAACCAGTGTCGCCATGCCCCAACTTGTTCAGAATATATATATGAAGCAATCGCACGCCATGGGCTTTGGGCTGGTACATGGATGGGTCTCTTTCGTGTCATACGTTGTGGTCCCTTTGGAACAGATGGCTTTGATCCAGTACCTCCTTCGCTTGGAAATTCTTGCTGTTTTTATAAACCTTGGCATTACTGGAAAATTTCTGAAAAACACAACAAATAATCCTTTTCTTTTTTCGTATGTATTGATAAAAAAATTAATCTATAAGCTTTTTGTTCAGTTTTCACGAAACCATCCGCAATCGTTGGCGGAATTGGATTAAAAGGGTGTTTTTATGTCTTGCTCTATTTCTCTTTCTTTTCCCGATGGTTCAAAACGTAATTACCCTGCCGAAATGACGGGCTTGGAATTAGCAGAATCCATTTCTAAATCACTCGCAAAAAAAGCAGTCGCCTATAGTCTTGATGGCATCATGCGAGATCTATCAGATCCATTAGGACAATCTGGTCAAATAGAGATTATTACCCGAGAAGATTCACGGGCTCTTGAGCTCATAAGGCATGATTGCGCCCATGTCCTTGCTGAAGCAGTGCAAGAACTCTTTCCTGAAACGCAAGTGACAATAGGTCCTGTGATTGAGAATGGTTTCTATTATGATTTTGCGCGCCAACAACCTTTTACGTTAGATGACCTCAGCGACATTGAAAAGAAAATGCGTGAAATTATTCAACGCAATGAACCTTTTAGAAAAGAAATTTGGTCTCGTGAAAAAGCAAGAAAAGTTTTTTCTGAGAAAAAGGAATTTTATAAAGTTGAAGTTATTGACAGCATCCCTGACAATCAAGATTTAAAAATCTATTATCAAGGAAAGTGGTTTGATCTTTGTCGCGGACCGCACATGCAGTCTACAGGGCAAATTGGAAATGCTTTCAAATTAATGAAAGTCGCAGGCGCTTACTGGCGTGGCGATGCCAATAATCCAATGCTTACGAGAATTTATGGAACAGCATTTGCAAATGAAAATGACTTAAAAGCCTATCTTCATATGCTAGAAGAAGCTGAAAAACGTGATCATCGCCGCTTGGGACGTGAAATGAACTTATTTCATTTCCAAGAAGAAGGGCCTGGAATGATTTTTTGGCACCAAAAGGGCTGGAAAATGTTCCAAAATTTGATCAATTATATGCGTAGACGCCTTGATGATCACCAATATGCCGAAGTAAATGCACCACAAGTTCTCGATAGATCACTTTGGGAAGTATCGGGGCATTGGGGCTGGTATAAGGAAAACATGTTCAAAGCAATTCCAGCAGCAGAAGATTCAGACCATGGGAATGTTTATGCCCTTAAACCAATGAATTGTCCTGGTCATGTGCAAATTTTTAAACATGGTTTAAAATCTTATCGTGATTTACCTATTAGACTTGCTGAATTTGGTCTTGTTCATCGTTATGAGCCTTCCGGATCTTTGCATGGTCTTATGCGTGTGCGTGGTTTTACACAAGATGATGCACATATTTTTTGTACTGATGAACAATTAGCTGATGAATGTCTCAATATTAATGATCTTATTTTATCAACTTATGCTGATTTTGGTTTTAAAGAAATCAGTCTTAAGCTTTCAACACGTCCAGAAAAACGAGTTGGATCTGATGCATTATGGGACCATGCAGAAACTATCATGCAATCTGTCCTTAAAACAATTGAAACAAAATTTGCGGGACAAATCAAAACAAGTATCCTTCCAGGTGAGGGAGCCTTTTATGGTCCAAAATTTGAATATACATTAAAGGATGCTATCGGTCGTGAATGGCAATGTGGAACAACACAAATAGACTTTAATCTTCCTGAACGTTTTGGTGCATTCTATATTGATAAAGATTCAGAAAAACGCCAACCTGTTATGATCCATCGCGCCATTTTTGGATCAATGGAGCGTTTTCTTGGTATATTAATCGAAAATTTTGCTGGACATATGCCACTTTGGCTTGCTCCTGAACAAATTGTTGTCGCAACAATTACATCCGAAGCAAATGAATATGCCCAAAAAATAACGGCAAGGCTTAAAGCTGCTGGGCTTTCGGCAACAACAGATCTTCGCAAGGAAAAAATTAACTATAAAATACGAGAACATTCTTTACAAAAAGTTCCCGTCATTTTGGTCTGTGGCAAACGTGAATCTGAGACAAACAGCGTAAATATGCGACGCTTAGGAAGTCCGAATCAAACTTTTTTATCTGTAGAAGATGCAATTAAGCAACTCTTAAATGAGGCCACGCCTCCAGATTTACAACGTGTAATAAATGCATAAAATCACAGAAGATGGTAAGATATTAATTTTTTTACTATAAACCGTCAATTTTTGTACAAGATCAAATGATTTGATAATATCGTGTTTTTTATTTCATACATGATTACCGCTTATCAGTAAAGCACGTGGTAATATTTTACGAAGTCGGTTGAAAAAAGAGTTTAATGTAAGCTCTATAAGCTGTTTAAATGCAATAATAGTAATTAATTGAATATTAATGACTCATTGATACATTAATCTTTTATATAGTAGAGCTATGATGCTACTATTCTAAATAGATCATTGTTTACATCAACATCAAGAAAAAAACTAAAAACAAAATTATTATAAATTACGTAAATTAGTTGAATGATGATGTTTCTTATTCATTGAGATATAACTTCATCAAAAAAGGTAATAATTTGATTTATAATGATGATATACAGTTATTTACATTAAACAAGATTCTTAAATATCACAGGATTCTCTCACTTTAAATCTGTTTATGTAGCAGCAATCGAAATCATTCGTTTGCACGTGATAAGCGAGATAAGCCCATGCGAATACAAACTATTTAGAAAGAACTAAAAAATGTCTAAACCATTTCAAAGTCCAAGGTTTTGTTGCAATATTGAGTGCTAATAAAATGTATGAAGGTACCCAACTTGTTTCTTCACAAACGTAAAAATAGTACTGCTCGATAAATTTAACGTTTTCATTCATGAGGGCTGTTGCGAAATGAGCTCGAAAACCTTAAGAAAGATCTCTTTAAAACAAGGACGTGAATGATAACCAATAGTACTCTATAAAAACGCCTCGCAATCTACACTGATAAGATATCGCTTATAACTTCCCTTGAGATTTATAAAGCTAAATCAAAGGAGAATTGATAAAATTGGGTATCCATTCTTTCCTCTCTTCATATTTGACCAAATTAAAAATTATTCCTAAAAAAATAGTCAACTATGCACATGAGGTATATGAGTTGCTCATTTAATATAGTAATCCCGAACCACATTTATAAAGCATCTAAATATCTACAAAATACCTTGCGGCGCTAAATGCTACATATTGATTTATAAAAAACTTTTTAAATAGGTATTTTGCTAAAATGAAAAATATTATTGTTATCGTGCTCTATCAAGAACACGCTTACACTCAATGAGTTCAAACAGGATTTCTTGCAATAATGCTTTATCAGTTTTATCTCTGTAAAGATTCACAGAACCAACAGAGGTCTCTCCCTCATTTCTCATGAAACTCAAAAGCCCAAAAGAAGACTTTTTAGGCTTATTGCTCGTATTTTCAAAAGTTTGTACTGCATGTTTTTTTTCTATGACAACATTCATAGCATCAAGATCGCCATTACCAAATGCAGACACAAAAGCAACACCATTTTCTTTCAAAAGGCGCTGCACACCTTTTATAGTATAACCCTGATCGTACAATAACTGCTTAATACCATTAAGCAAATCAACGTCGACAGGACGATAGTAACGCCTTCCTCCTCCACGTTTCATTGGTTTAATCTGCCTAAAACGTGTTTCCCAGAATCTTAAAACATGCTGGGGAAGCTCCAATAATTCGGCTACTTCGCTAATTGTGCGAAAAGCATCAGAGCTTTTATCCATTTTGCAACCCCTTATCTAAAACACGACAAATGGTTTGATAATGCTTCATTACATCTCAACTTCTCAACAAGATTAGTCAAAAATAGAACCTTGACTACTTACTAAACAGCTTTTTTTAAAAAACATAAATCTTTATTTTATACATTTTTTAACAAATACCAAACATCACTATGGCATTTATTTATGAGAGATTATTTTTCTGTCTTGCACGATGCGAATCTAAAATTCTCTGTTTAAGGATATTTGCAGCCTTAAACGTTACAACACGTCGCGGCGGAATAGGTGCTTCAACACCTGTTTTGGGATTGCGTCCAATACGTTCATTCTTACTGCGAACTTGAAAAGTTGCAAAAGAAGATAATTTAACTGCTTCACCTCTTACAAGTGAGTTGCAAATCTCATCCAAAACCAATTCGACCAAAGCTGCTGATTCAGTATGTGACAAGCCCACTTTTTTACAAACTACGCTCGCTAAATCTGCACGCGTTACTGTCTTACTTGTCATTATAACCACCTATTAAAATATTTAAAATTACAAAATGACTTATACGTTTTATTCAAATATGGTCAAGTAACCATAATTTACCAACGAATAAGAACTGCTCCCCATGTAAATCCACCTCCCATGGCTTCTAACATGATAAGATCTCCTTTTTTAATTCTTCCATCGCAAAGAGCTGTCGTTAAAGCCAATGGAACTGATGCTGCAGACGTATTACCATGTTGATTAATGGTAATCACAACTTTATCTGGCGAAATTCTCAGTTTTTTAGCAGATGCTTCAATAATGCGCTTGTTAGCCTGATGAGGCACAAACCAATCGAGTTGTGAAGAATCCATACCTGCAGCTGCAAAACAATCATCAACCACATCCGTTATCATACCAACAGCATACTTAAAAACTTCTCGTCCTTCCATACGCAAATAACCTGTTGTTTGTGTTGTTGAAGGTCCACCATCAACATACAACTTATCGATATAAGCACCATCAGAACGCAATTTTGCAGATAATATACCACGCTCAAAAGCAATTCCCCCCTCAACTTCTTGTGCTTCCAAAACAGCAGCCCCCGCACCATCACCAAACAAAACACATGTTGTACGGTCTTCCCAATCTAAAATTCGAGAAAATGTATCGGACCCAATTACTAAAATTCTTTTAGCAGCTCCACAGCGTAAATAAGAATCTCCCGTTGTTAAAGCAAAAATAAAACCAGAGCAAACAGCTTGAATATCAAAGGCAAACCCATGGTTCATTCCCAAAGCATTCTGAATTTCAACAGCAGAAGCAGGAAACGTACGATTTGGCGTTGAGGTTGCTAAAATAATACAATCAATATCCTTTATTGTAAGACCAGCATTTATAAGGGCTGTTTGCGCTGCTTCAACGCCTAAAGAAACCGTTGTTTCATTTTCATTGGCAATATAACGTTGATGTATTCCTGTACGTTGAACGATCCATGAATCTGACGTTTCAACAAACTTTGCAATCTCATCATTTGATAAACTTCTTTTCGGCAAAGCACTTCCTACACCACGTATAATTGATCGAATCATTCAGCTCTCACCTTTTCTTCAGACTTTTTATTTCCATTATAAGAGCTCATCATAAGGATTCTCCACTCATCACCACTTCATCTTCCTGATCAAAAAGTGTATCTTTATTCTCATGAAACCGCCGTAAATCAGCCGTTATTTTTTGTAAAAGTTCATTATTAACCACTTCATAACCAACACGGATAGCAGAAGCAAAGCCATTAGCATTCGCACTGCCATGACTTTTTATGACAACACCATTCAAACCTAAAAGCACGCCTCCATTTACCCTATCGGGATCCATTTTATTTTTCAGTGTACGAAAAGCTCTCCGCGATAGAAAATAACCAAGGGATGTTAAAAAAGAACTGCGCAGTGCGGAGTTTAAAATCTCTGCTATCTGTCGCGCGGTCCCTTCTGCTGTTTTTAAAGCAATATTACCAGAAAAACCTTCTGTTACAACAACATCGACTGTCCCTTTTCCAATGTCATTGCCCTCAACAAATCCTTTATATTCCAATCCTTCTAATTGCACTTCACGCAATATCATGCCTGCTTTTTTTATTTCATAAAGTCCTTTAACCTCTTCCACTCCCACATTTAGAAGTCCAACACTTGGTTTTTCCGTATGATATAAAGCGCGAAACATCCCCGCTCCCATAACCGCCAAATCGACCAATTGACGAGCAGATGCACCAATCGTTGCTCCAATATCTAAAACGATACTCTCGCTGCGAAGAGTTGGCCAGATACCCGCAATACCAGGACGTTCAGCCTCTGCCAACATTTTTAAACAAAAATAAGACATGGCCATAAGCGCCCCCGTATTACCAGCAGAAACGCAAGCATCAGCTTCACCATTTTTTACTGCTTCAATGGCATACCACATTGATGATTTACCACGTCCATTGCGAAGGGCTTGGCTTGGCTTTTCATCCATGCGCGTATAGCTTTCTGTAGGATAAAAGCACGATACAGAATCTAAACGGGGATATTTTTTTAAAACCGGCCGAACGACCTCTTCTATCCCATAAAATAAAAAATAAACATCTGATAAATATTTTTGGACAATTGCTGCTCCTGCAATAGCTGCTTCTGGACCGTAATCACCACCCATGACATCCACAGAAATTCTAATCACGCTTTCATATCCCACATCTTTTCATTTACATTTTTAAACACATATTATGATTTTGGGTGACTAAACACTCATAAAGCATATCTTGCGAAAAAAGCTCCACAGAAAATACCGTTTTTATCACAGCATACAATAGATAATTTTTTTATGTTTTTACAATCACTTCCAACTTTTCAAAACAGAAAATGGCGAAAACTTTTTCTCTGCTTCTTCTAAATTTTTAACCACATGCATTTTTATCCCCTCTTTACGTGGATAATGATTAATAGACAACTCAAAAAACTCTTCCATGATTACACCAATATCAATTCGATCATTATAAAATACTTCCGGTGTATCAAGCCCTTCCACATCTAAAAACAATTCTCGTGTATCTTCTGATATTTTGGGCTTCGTTAAATTTGAATCTTCGGGAACAAAAATAACCTCAATATTTTCACGAAGAATATTTTCTAATGGCTCTAATGTAACAACACATAACTGTACTATATGCGCTTGCAACAAACCTTTTATACGCACACCGCGTTTTTTCCACGGAAGAATATGGAATTTTCCCTCACAAGATTTTACTTCAACTAAATCATGGTTTTGAGCTAAATGTGTACATTCTTTTTTGTTTGCACAAAGATGAACTTTTATCCCTTTAGCTGGAAGAGAACGGACGGATATTGGATAGGCCAAAGCAAAAGCCATTTGAGAAACGTTTTGAACATCCATTGACAACTCCCAAATATGAAACTCCATAAAACACTGTGCTTTTATTTAGCTTAAGTATATTTCGTTCATTTTTTTCTTTTCTAAAGAAATTCTATATGGCATAATTTGCTTTATAACAGGGAAACTCAATGTAAGCTACGGTAGATTAAGCTAAAATTAGAAAAACTTGAGGTTGCCTTCTTGTCGTACATCTCAGTATAAAAAGGAGATATCATTGTTTCAAACGCCTCACATAATGATCTTAATCAAACGTAAATTGTTGGTTGGTCTATCAATAGCAAGCATCGTAACACTTGCGGGTTGTAGTCTTCTTGATTCTTCAGGCTCAAGCCAAATTTATAGAGAGGGCTATATTCTTGATAAAAATGCTCTAAGTTCTATTTCTATTGGCTCAAGTCAAGAGCAAGTTCTTTTAACTTTAGGAACACCTTCATTAAAAACAAAATATGATAATGAGGTTTTTTATTACATCTCACAAACACGTTATCGTGGGATGCAGTTTATGAAAACAACGATTATTGATCGCAAAGTTTTAGCTATTTACTTCAATAAAAACAATCAGGTTACAAAGGTTGCTCACTATGGTCTACAAGACGGTCAAGTGTTTGATTTCATTACGCAAACAACACCAACTATAACAAAAGAACACCCTTTCTTAATTCAAATTATAAAAGGTCCTGTAAATCCACCAGCTTCTAATTAAAGTATATTATCTATTTACTTTTGCAATCTTATTAGGTCTGATATTGTCAGATCTAATAAAGGAAGGAATTTTAACTCTTAAAAACGAACTTTTTTTGCCATACTGTCGAGAACTGCATTAACAAGTTTTGGCTCATCACCTTCAAAAAATGCTTTGGCTATATCAACATATTCATTCATGACGACCGCAACAGGAACATCTTTACGGTTGATCAGCTCCCATAAAGCGGCTCGTAAAATTGCTCGCAATATAGAATCAAGACGTGAAAGAGACCATTCTGCAGAAAGCTGTTGATGAATCAGAGGATCAAGCTGCTTTTGGTCTTTTACAACGCCCGTTATAATCGCCAAAAACCATTGAAAATCAGCTTCAAGATACTGGTCTCCATCAATGTCTTTTCCTAAACGATAAGCCTCATACTCAGCAGCCGTTTCCATCACTCCCGAACCCACAATATCCATTTGATAGAGAGCCTGAACTGCAGCCAGTCTTGCTGCACCACGTTTATTGGCTGAACGCGGAAAATCTCTGCTTTTTATATCAGCCATAGTTAACAATTATCTCCAAATCTCTTTTTTAGAGCGATCATGCATAAAGCAGCTTCAGCCGCAAAACCACCTTTATTTTTGTCATCTTGTTTTGCACGCACCCATGCTTGCTCTTTATTTTCAACTGTTAAAATACCATTTCCAATAGCTAAGTGCTTATGAACAGCTAAATCCATCAAGGCCCGACAAGAATCATTGGCAACAATTTCAAAATGATATGTTTCACCCCGAATAACACAACCCAGTGCAACATAACCGTCATAAGATATCTTATTTTGTTCAGCAAAAGCTATTGCAGCTGGTATTTCTAAGGCTCCTGGAACTGTTATAATATCATAACTTGCTTCAGCTTTTTGCAAAGCACTTATAGCACCTTTCAAAAGTGCATCAGAAATCTGTTCATAAAAACGTGCTTCAACAATCAATACGTGAGGATTTTTACGTATCTCTTTCATCATAATGGAATTCCACAAAAAACGAATCAAAAAAACTCAAAGCTATAGAGCATAAAATGCTAAAAACGATCAATAGAGTTATAGCTTATTCAACTTCTCTTTTAAAAGCAAAAAGCTTAGCAGCATAACGAGCAAGCTGGTCAATTTCCAAATTAACCCAATCTCCAATTTTAGCTTGTCCCCACGTTGTCATTTCAAGTGTATGGCGAATAATAAGAACATCAAAAACACAATCTTCAACACCATTAACAGTCAAAGATGTTCCATTAAGCGCAAGTGATCCCTTAAAAACAATAAAAGGCATAAATTTTCTTGAAGCTTTTAAATAAAAACGAATTGCATCCCCTTCATTTTTTTGTTCAACAATTTCAGCTAAGCCATCAATATGACCAGAAACAAAATGCCCTCCCATTTCATCACCCAATCTCAGCGAGCGTTCTAAATTAACAAAAGTTCCTTTTTTCCATTGGGCAAGATTTGTTAAACGTAATGTTTCTTCCCACGCCTCAACAATAAACCAATTGGAGTCTCCTTGTTTAAAGCCTCGTTCTACAACTGTCAGACAAATTCCTGAACACGCAATTGACGCACCAATTGCTAAGTTTTGTATAGCATAGCGTGTAGAAATCTTTACACGCATCCCCTGCTTTAAAGGTTGAACATCCTCAACACAACCGATATCCGTTATAATTCCTGTGAACATAATGTCTTACGTCTCCATTTATAAAAACGGTCATTTCCAAACATTTTTGTCTCAACCTCATGAAATTGCGAAAGATAATTTTCAAAATGAGGGGCTTCAATACGTTTTTTTCCTAAAATAACCGGACTATAAAAACATATCAAATGATCAACACAACCAGCATTCAAAAACTTTTCCCCTGTCTTTACACCTCCTTCCAGTAAAACACTATTAATTCCATGTTTATAAAGCATCTGTAAAAGAGCAAAGGGTTCTACAAAACCATTATTCATCTCTACCGAATAAACAGACACACCATATTGTTCCAACGCATTTTTTTTGTTTTTCTTTGAAAGATCCCCATTACAAATAACCCATGTAGGAATTTTAATGGCTGTTTGGATAACTTTCGCATCAAGGGGAATAGATAAATCTGAATCTAAAATAATACGAATTGGCGAACGCATTTCCATTCCTGGCAAGCGGCAATTGAGTTGTGGATCATCGGCTAATATAGTCCCAATACCAACAAGAATAGCGTTGTTTTGAGCCCGTAGAATATGCGTATGGGTATGGGAAAGGGGACCACTAATTTTTATTCCCCCCTCCTCTTTTTTTCCCACACTATTATCAGCAGAAATTGCCATTTTAAAAGTAACAGCACAACGCTGCATCTTCTTTATACACCAATGCGTCCATAAAGCTTCAAAAGCCTCTTCAACTAAAATGCCCTCAACGACTTCAATACCCGCCGCACGCAAAAGAGCAAGACCACGACCAGCCATACGCTTATCACAATCGGTCAGAGCAACAACAACTCGGGAAATACCTGAATCAATAAGTGCACTAACACACGGAGAAGTTTTTCCATAATGTGCGCAGGGTTCTAAAGTAACATAAGCGGTCGCTCCTTGAGCCAGAGAACCAGCCATACGTAAAGCTTGCACTTCCGCATGAGGTCTGCCATGAAGAGCTGTTACACCATAACCAACAATAAATGACCCAGCACCGCCATCATTTTGCACAATTAGCGCACCCACGGAAGGATTCTCACCTGTAAGTCCCACATGACGCTCTGCTAAACGGATAGCGGCAGCCATAAACCGTTCATCTTGCACTTTCTTATTCATCAAAACGAGATTCTGTATCCGCTACACCCTTTGACAACTCATCGATAATATCGTGAAAATCGCTTGCATTACGAAAATCTCGATACACAGAAGCAAAACGGATATAAGCAATATCATCAATCCTTTTTAATGCTTCCATCACAAGATGCCCAATTTTTTCTGAAGCAATCTCTGGTTCTCCCAAACTCTCAAGCTGGCGTACAATGCCAGAGATTGCTCGTTCAATACGATCAGGATCAATATTGCGCTTACGTACTGCCACATCAACTGATCGCATTAATTTATCACGATCAAATGGTTCATATCGTCCACTTTTTTTAGTAACCAAAAGCTCACGCAATTGAACACGTTCAAAAGTTGTAAAACGACCACCGCAGACAGAACACACACGGCGGCGCCGAATCACCGCCCCCTCTTCTGCTGGACGTGAATCTTTTACCTGTGTATCCTCATATTGGCAGTAAGGACAGCGCATCTCTTTTTTACCCTTAACGCGTGCTAAGATAAGAGTAAAGAGGATATTGATTCGTTATATCTTCCACCTTTTTCTTAACTGCCATTTCAACGGCATGATTATCTTCATCACTTTTTGCATTCCGAAGACCATCAAGAACTTCTGCAACCAGATGCGCAACTTGAACAAACTCCTTTTCTGAAAAACCACGCGTTGTGGCAGCAGGTGATCCCAAACGAACTCCCGATGTTATAGATGGTGTTTCAGGATCAAAAGGAATGCCATTTTTATTGCAGGTAATATGAGCACGTCCTAAAGCCAATTCGGCACGTTTTCCTGTAAGATTTTTCGAACGTAAATCAACCAACAATAAATGATTATCTGTACCGCCAGAAACAATATTAAAACCATGACTCTGTAATGTTTTTGCTAAAGCTTTCGCATTAGCGACAACATGAGCACTGTAACTCTTAAAAGATGGATGCAAAGCTTCCGCAAATGCAACAGCCTTTGCCGCAATCACATGCATTAAAGGTCCCCCTTGAAGACCAGGGAAAATAGCAGAATTGATTTTTCTGGATAAACTCTCATCATTTGTCAAGATCAACCCACCACGAGGTCCTCGAAGCGATTTATGTGTTGTTGTCGTTACGATATGCGCATGGGGGACTGGGGAAGGATGTACACCACCAGCAACAAGACCAGCAATATGAGACATATCTACAAGAAAATGAGCACCAATCTCATCTGCAATTTCACGGAAGCGTTCCCAATCCCAGAATCGAGGATAAGATGACCCCCCTGCTATAATAAGTTTTGGCTTACGTTCTTTTGCAAGCCGCTCAACCTCATCCATATCAATAATCTGATCTTCTTGACGTACACCATAGGAAACAACATCAAACCATTTTCCCGACATATTGACAGATGAACCATGTGTAAGGTGACCACCAGCATTTAAATCCAACCCCATAAATGTGTCACCAGGCTGAAGTAACGCCAGAAAGACAGCTTGATTCATTTGGCTACCAGAATTAGGCTGTACATTTGCAAAAGCAGCACCAAAAAGCTGTTTTGCTCTTTCAATAGCTAAATCTTCAACAACATCGACAAATTGACACCCGCCATAATAGCGCTTTCTTGGATAACCTTCTGCATATTTATTGGTTAAAACAGACCCTTGTGCTTCAAGAACCGCTCTTGAAACAATATTCTCTGAAGCAATCAGCTCAATCTCATTTTGTTGCCGCTCAAACTCCCCTCTAATGGCGTTAAAAATTGCACCATCAACTGTCTGTAAATTATCATTAAAAAAGCGCTTTTGTGCGTCATTTTCTTGCTGATTCATAAAACACATCCCTAACATTAAAAAATAAAGTCACTAGACGATAACACAGCAAACTATGCAAACCAAACATTTTAAATCACTTGCACTCAAAAATACTGATACAAATATCTATCTTATTCCTCGTCATGGAAACAGTAAAAAACTTCTCTCGTAAGAAGAATAAAAAATGAAGTTAAGTTTCTTCTTTTGTGTCCTTATTTACACCTTCTACAAAAAAAATCTATAATCTAAAGGAATTCAATAAGTTAATGATTATTATTTAAGTTGGTAATGATTTAAAATAATTTATAATAAAAGACTAGATATCGTAGGAAAAATTAATACAAGGCGTTTAAGAATGGTAACCAAAGTTTTTATTGATGGTGAACACGGTACAACCGGACTACAAATACAAAAACGCTTAGAGAAACGTACAGATTTAAAACTACTCTCTCTTGCTCATAAGGATCGCCATAATGTTCATCTGCGGCATGACTATCTTACTCAAACAGATATTGCTATTTTATGTCTTCCAGATGATGCAGCACGCAAAACTGTTCATTGGCTTAGAAAAAATAAAAACATTAGGGTTATTGATAGCTCAACAGCTCACCGTGTTGCCCCAAACTGGGTTTACGGTTTTCCTGAAATGACAGCAGGGCAAAAAAAACGCATTCAAGCAGCCCATTACGTCTCTAATCCTGGATGTTATCCTACTGGAGCCATTAGCTTGATTCGTCCCCTTCGTGAAGCAGGATTGTTAGACGCCGATTATCCCATCTCGATTCATGCAATCTCCGGCTATACCGGTGGAGGAAGACAACTGATTACACAAATGGAAAATCAATCTCAAGAAAATATTCAGGAAAATTATTTTATCTATGGCCTCAATCTTGAACACAAACATGTACCAGAAATTAAACTCCATGGACAAATTAATCAAACACCACTTTTTATACCCAGTGTTGGTCGTTTTCCTCAAGGAATGATTGTGAATCTTCCACTACACCGCCATTTATTCACAAAATCAGCAAACTGTTCTGATCTGCGCGAAATTCTTGCAAACCATTACGAAGGACAAAACATCATTTCAGTTGCATCACAAGATGAAACAGCTTCTCTTCAAAGACTAAATCCAGAATGTTTTGCCAATAAAGATGGTATGAAATTGCTCGTATTTGGAAATGATCGCGAAGGAATTTTTAATCTCTGTGCTCTCTTCGATAATTTAGGAAAAGGCGCATCAGCTGCCGCTATTCAAAACCTAGATTTAATGCTTTTAGCCAATTAAACGCCATCTGGATACATACTTTTATTCAACAACCTTTTATTCAACAACGTGATACGCCCCTTTTGTTGCTCGCCAGTGTGCAACCGCAAAACATAACACGGCCAATGCCATACTTTGATGAATGAGCCCTAAACTTATCGGAACCTCATGTAACAGTGTCAAGATACCTAAAAGTGCTTGGATAATGATCATAAAGCAGATAAAAAATGCCCGACGAGAATGGGTTGAATTGGGAACATTTTTTTGCACATAGAAAGCATGAATAACTGAGACAATAAATAAAAAATAAGCAAAAAACCGATGAATAAATTGAACAGTTAAGGAATTTTCGAATAAATTGAGCCAAACAGGACGTTGCTGCAACAATCCATCAGGAATGATCTGACCATCCATAAGGGGCCATGTATTATAGACTTTTCCAGCATGAAGCCCTGCAACCAAAGCGCCCAAATAAATCTCTATCAAAACGAAAATAACGAGCCAAGCCGCAAAATATTGCACCTTTTGATTGGCTGGTTTTTCTGAATATTCTGCAAGTCCTCGAGATAAATAAGTAACAAAAATAATAACCAAACATGCCGTTATAAGATGAAATGCTAAACGATATTGGCTCACGCTTGTTAGATTACTTTGGCCAATCCCTGAAGCGACCATCCACCAACCAATAAAGCCTTGAAAGGCGATAAGGATCGGCACAACAATAAGCGGGAGTAAAATATTTTTTTCAATACGCTTCGTCACCCAAAACCAAATTAACCCCAATAAAGCGACAAGACCAACAAGACGCCCGAGAACACGGTGCGCCCATTCCCACCAAAAAATGACCTTAAAAGCACTTAAAGTCATATCAGGATTAAGCAACTTATACTGTGTTATCTGTTGATATTTTAAAAATTCCTCTTGCCATTGCTCTACACCGATCGGTGGAATAACACCATGAATTGGCTTCCATTCCGTTATTGATAATCCTGATCCCGTCAAACGGGTTGCCCCCCCTACTAAAACAATTGCTAAACAAAGCAATAAAATAGAATAAAGCCACACCTGAATTTGCTTCCGATTTCTCTTTTGCACAGGTGTTAAAAGGTTATTGTTTAATCTTTTTACTGCCATCTCTGATTGCCCCACGCTTCTCTCCAACTACAATGCATTTTTAAATTTAAACACAAAATCTTCGTATTTGAGTATGTACTATAACTTTAGCAAAAAACAAGCATACCACTATAACATGCAATACATATTTCTTTTTTTACGAAATTCATAATGCAACAACACGATACACAGTCTTTGGAAAGCGACTGACCATTCGCATCATCCAGTCCTGTTTATTAAGAACAGTATTAGAAATATAATAGTCCGTTAGCTCTGCAAATTGCTCAAATCCATATTTAGGTTCGCTTGCCATCTCTAAAATGATAAAATCATACTCTTTTTTAAATTCTTGTAATATATGAGAAATATTATTTGAAAAATCTTGTGCAGAAACAGCGCTTGTTAATCCTTGAGGGAGAATATCAACCCCCGTATCATAATCACGGTAAATAACGTCATGCAACTGAGCATTACCGGTTAAAATATCACTCAGCCCCCGATGTGGACCAATAACTTTCTCTATTTGTTGGCCAGAGATATCAACCAACAAAATTGTTTTGTTCTCTTTTATAAGATGAAGTGAAAGTTTTGCCGCTGTCCGCGCTGCCTCTGGTCCAATGATTGAAATAACAGTTGAAGCACGCCATTTCAAAACATCAGATAATCCCTCTATCGTAATAAAGGCTTCAAGATTTTTCACTTCTTGAGAAACTAAAATATTCTCATTTTTCTTGAGGGCATTTTCTTTAGACTTCAAATCCTCTTCTGAGAGTTGATTTTTTTTGCTTCTAAAGCATGGATAAAATAATACTATTCCGAGCAAAAGAGTAAGGAAGCTCGCCAATGCACTCACAAGAATATTTTTTCCATAAAGAGCCATAAAAGAAATTGGCGCTAACGTTGTTGGCACAACCACTTGAATCTTTGTATTTTGCAAGAGAAGAGAATCATCATTCACCCCCCGATATAAACCAATAACTTTTTCCTTCCCTTGAGTAGACTTACTCATCGCTTTATTTTGTACATCAATCTCTGCTTTTATTTTATTTTCAAACGCGTTAAAGATTTGATCCAAAGAATGTGATTGATCTTTTACAAAAAAGCTCATCTTTTTTTTGAGCTGTTTTTCTAACTCCGTTGCAATAATTTCATCTGAATGAACTTGGTCAACGATCTGTGAAATTTTATTTTTTAATTGATAAGAAACCGCCTCTAACTCCGCAGTCATGGCCTTAATTTGAGGATGTGTCCACCCTAATTGTGCAGCCATGTGTGCTCTTTGTGCTTCCAAGAGATTACGTTTAGATTCCAGAGATACAATTGCTGAATTGCCTGCAATAAATGATAAAGACAGTAAAGACTGCCCTTTTTCACGCATCATGTTAATTGTTGAATTCAAACTTGTTAAATGAATACGCTTTAAAGTTGCTTGCGTTAATTGCAGTGAAAGATCATGAAGCTCTGTTTGTTTGACACCATGCTGAATAAAAGAATCAATAGAAGCACGAAATTCCTGCATAACATTAACGATCGCAGTATTATCATATCGCTTGTCTTTTAATTTCTCATTTAACAAAGATTGTTTTTGTTTTACGATTACTTGTGAAAATGTAGAAAACCAAGCTTCCACCCCCCATTGAGCTGCTTCAGGTGTTTCAGCTTCGAAAGTAAGATTAATAAGATCACCATGACGCGATAAACGAATATTTTCCTGTTTTTTTTTCTTATAAAAAGCACTTAAAGAAAAATGCGAATCATCTAAAAATATAGGCTGTGAAAACAAAAAGGTGATAATATTGTCTTGTTTTTCAATTGGAAGTGGCTTGCCTACAGAATCAGATAATGAAAATACTAAAGTTGCTTGGTAACCACGAGGTTGAATAAAATAATACAACAAAATAAAAGAGATAGACAGAATTTGTAACAGCAAAACAATCAAAATGTTTCGCCATACTGTGCGTACGAACAGTCTTTTATTGCATTTAAGACTCATCTTTATTTTAACCAGCAAAATACTTCTTCATATCGTTTTATTAAGAGAAAGTAGTAACTATCCTCTTAACTTGCAGCCATATTATTTTGAGATAAGAAAAACATAAAATTTGAGTAAAAAATTTCAACAATAGCTTTTAAAAACTTAATTCATATTTTTTTTGATGCTCTCTAGTTGTTTTTTTGCTTCAGAAGTAAGAACGGCTCTAATGGTAACAGAGCCATCATCATGTCCTTCCTGCTTTATTTCTGCAGAGTTTTCATAAAACCAATCAATAAGTGACATTTCATGAGGTTTTAAAAGATATTCAATGCTTTTCACCTCTCCAAAAATTTGCTTTTCAATAGTTCTTAATAATTGATCGAGTCCGTCCCCTTTAAGAGCTGATACCATGAGAGCAGGGTTTAATCGTGTTTTCGCGCTCGTTTGTAAAACATTCAATGCTTGCTCATCTAACATATCAATCTTATTCCAAACTTCTATGATATGCTCTGTATCATCAATATCGATATCAAGACTTGAAAGCACTTCTAAGACATCTTGGGCATGGGCTCGATGATCAAGATCTGACATATCTCTTACATGCAGAATAAGATCCGCCTCAACCACTTCTTCAAGGGTTGCTCTAAAAGCTGCAATCAAATTTGTTGGCAAATTAGAGATAAAACCTACAGTATCAGACAAAAGAATAGTTTTTCCATGGGGAAGAACAACTTTGCGCAAAGTCGGATCAAGCGTTGCAAATAACATATTCTTTGCTAAAACATCAGCACCGCTTAAACAGTTAAAAAGAGTTGATTTTCCTGTGTTCGTGTATCCAACCAAAGCAACAACAGGATAGGATGTTTTTTTTCTTTTTGCTCTATGAAGTGTACGTGTTTTAATAACCGTTTCCAATTCGCGGCGAATACGAATAATTTTTTCTTGTAAAAGACGCCTGTCTGCTTCAATTTGCGTTTCACCAGGTCCACCTAGGAACCCACGCCCTCCCCGTTGCCGTTCCAAGTGTGTCCAACTCCGCACAAGCCGCCCTTTTTGATAGGACAAATGCGCCAACTCTACTTGCAAAACCCCTTCTTTTGTTCGTGCACGATCACCAAAAATTTCAAGAATTAAAGCTGTTCTATCAATAACTTTACAATTCCATAATTTTTCCAAATTACGCTGCTGCACTGGCGTTAAAAAGTGATCTATAATCGCAAGCTCAATAGAATATTCATCGATATAATCGGCAAGCACATCTGCTTTACCTTTTCCAAAGAGAGTCGCAGGACGGGGTGTTGTAATATTAATTGTTTCATAACTAACAACTTCTAACCTTATAGCACGCGCTAAGCCCAATGCCTCTTGAACGCGAGAAGATATAGAACACTCCCTCAAAGAGTTTTCAATTCTATTCTCTTGAAAAATTGGTATCAAAACAAGTGCGCGCACTTGTTTTATAATTTGCGAAAATACTCCTCCTAATCTCTCATTTTTATTTACCATAGCAATCTAAGTACTTTATAAAATGGGATAAGAGGTTTATCTTAAAATGATGTGTTTATTCAGGACTTTCTCCTTCAAACATCTGTACAGGCTGTCCGGGCATAATTGTAGAAATAGCATGCTTATAAACCAATTGCGCGTGTCCATCTCGGCGCAAAAGGACACAAAAATTATCAAATGAAGTTACAATACCCGTGAGTTTAACGCCATTAACAAGAAAAATGGTAAGGGAAATTTTCTGCTTACGCACCGTATTTAAAAATACATCTTGCAGGTGTTGTGATCGCTCTGCCATTATTCTTACACCTTCATCTCGATTGCATAAAATATTCGTGCATGCATATCGACTGAAAAATATTCAATTGTCAACGTAGAAGCTTCAAATTTCAGCAACAAATAACTGAAATTAGAAAAAAAACGCTCTTTAAAGCAATAACAAAGTACAGCTTATGAAAATCTATCATTAAATTCAAAATTTTTTTCACGTTTACTTTTTTATGAAATTACAGTTAAGAAACAAATTTTTATACATCCTAATCTATTACAGATCTAAATCTATTACAAATGATGCACCCTTTCCTTTAGAATCAGTAAAAGTAAGCAGACAACAATTCGTTATCTAATAATATTTATTATCGAGCATCGATACTCAAAAATGCATTCGCACCGCATGATTTTTTGAACATTAATATATAACTGCCATTAAATTGTCTTTATCTCAAAGAAAATAAGTTAATAAAGTTTTTTATAAACACAAGTTGTAAACAGTATTTTTGTCTTTTTAAAAATCAAATAACAAATTGTTTTTATTATATTTTTTAACCTTCTTAAACGGACTAGAAGATACTGCGTTAACTTTATTTTGATAAGTTTTCAATTTTTTTTCCTGGGCATATTCCTTTCTAAATAATTAACAGCTAGTATGCGGAAATTATGTGGAAGAGCATGTATCCCTTTTTCCGTTTGTAAGAGTACGAGACGAGTATGGCACGCAGAACTAAATTGCAAACATTTGAAGTTGAAGTTGAAGAAGCCCTCACCAAAGCGATGAACTTTGATTTCGATGACACAGCATTTGAAACAATATCATCCAATAACTCTGAAAATATTGTTAATGTTGACGATTTGATTCAAAAAATTGCAATGGCAGAAGAAGAGTTTTTTGCTGAAAATGGTCCTTCAACTTTTGTTTCTAATATTCATGATGATGCTGTTATTGACAAATCCGTTGTTGGACAGCTTTTTGCTCCAAAACCTTCATCTGATATTTCAGGGGGAACGGTTCACAATACGTTATTGTCAACGAAACTTCTTCCTGCAAATGATGATATAACAAGCCCTGTAATTTCTGGACACTTAAGGCAACGTTCTTCCTCTCGAATCTATTGGTATACAACAGCGCTTAGTGCTTTATGGGCAACAGGAGGAGCTTTTATTGCGCATAAGCTCGCCCCTGCCGGACTCAGTTCCTTGTCTAATATCGGCACTTTTTTGACGTCCCCAACAGGACTTGCTGTAGCAGCCGGGACAGTAATTCCTATCCTTATATCTTGGGGCGTTGCTCAATTAACAAAACGTTCGAACGAACTGCATAATATTGCTCTTCTTATGACAAATGCTGCACAACGCCTTAGTGAGCCACAACAATTATCTGAAAAACAAGCTATTGCTATAGGGCAAACCATTCGCGAAGAAGTTGCGGCAATGAATGAAGGTATTGAACGTACCCTCGGACGTGCTGTTGAACTTGAAGCAATCATACAAGGTGAAGTTCACAACCTAGAACAAGCCTATGCTGAGAATGAATCACGCATTCATACACTCATCAAAGAATTGAGTAATGAACGCATAGCCATTTTGAATCACGCCGATCGTGTACAATCAACGATTAAAGGAACTCAAGAACAACTGAGCGATGAATTTGGCTTGGTTTCCTCTAAAATTGTAACCAATGTTGAAAAGCTTGCACAAACTCTTTCTCAAACTTTACAAAAACAAGGTGAAGACCTTGTTGAAAAACTTTCCTATGCTGGTGATAGTGTAACAAATCAACTTGTTGAAAAATTTAATAAAACAACAACACACATTCAGCAGAAAAATACAGAATTTTTCGATGAATTAGGAAAAAACTTTGATAGTTTTGCAAAACAATTTGACCATAATGAAAAACAAATAGAAAAAACCTTTAATGAAACAGCAACAAAAGCAGAAGTGCATGCTGCTAAAATTGCAACACATATACAAACAGTAGCAGATCAAACTTTGCACGTTGTCGATGAAAAGTTTAACGCTTTAGATAAAGCTCTTCTTGATCGCAATAATCAATCTCTACAGAATTTTGATGAGAAGATTTTAAAGCTTGAGGACCAAGCGCATAAACTCTCTTCTGAGTTTGATAATGTAACTTCGCAAGCAATTGGAGCCTTTGAACAACGTTTAGCAACTGTTGATCTTTCTCTTAAAAAACACAGTAACTCCATTATTGATTCCTTCATAGAACGTAGTCAAGCTTTAGAGGATAATGCGGAAGAACTTGGTAAGTTCTTGGAAGCTCATATTTTGAAAATAAATGAAAACCTCCAAGAAAAAACAGCAGACATTACCCATGCATTTATAAATGGACGTGAAACTATTTTATCTGCAATTGATAAAAGTAAAGAAAATCTGAGAGAGGAAATTCAATATGTCGACAATGCCATTGTTGATATTATACAAGAACGTTCACAAGATTTTAAATTGCAGCTTTCTGATCAACGAGCCGTCATGGCAGATATGCTTGATAATGAAAAGAATAAAATCGCTGATGCATTAAGAAATCAAATTGATATCTTGGTCCAAAATACTTCTCATATTGAAAAAGTTTTGACTGACAATGCTCAACTCGTTGATAAACAATCTGAAAATCACATTGAAAATATCCTTCAATGCACTAACAAACTGCAAAAAGTCATTGTACAAAGCTGCAATACAACGCAAGATGCTTTAGAAGCTCAAGCGAGAAATATTGATATCCGTGCCGATGCTCTGCGTGACTCTTTAGCAATTAATAGCTTTTCTCTCAATGAAGTTCTTGCTGATCAAGCACGCACACTCGAGCAACGCATGGAAACAATCCATAACCTTATCGCAAAAAGTGATATACGGGTCGATGTTGCGTTGAAACAACAAATAGATTTAGTTGAGAGTGCAATTATCGCCAATAATAAAAACATTACTGAAACCGTTCAAGGTCATATCAAAAGCCTTGAAAGCCATGCCGAAATTTTAAAGAATACTCTCTCTCAATCGAGTGGTGTTCTCTTTGAAACACTTGAAACACGCATGGAATCATTTGATACAAATTTAGAAGATTGTGCACATAAAATTTTTGAACGGACAACAACGCTAGAGGAAACATTATCTGAAAAATTTAGCCAAGTCTGTGAAGCTATTGATATACAAACATCTGTTATTGAGGAACGTTCTGACACGTTAAAAACGTCTCTCATGCTTAGTAATGAGCAAAGTCAGATAATTCAACAAGCGCTGGAAAGCAGTGTTGACAATTTGCGTGTTAGCTTAGAAGATTCTGTTAATACAGTCACGGATGGTCTGCATAATGAGATTATAAAAGCTTCTGATATTCTTTCTTCTACGGGGGAACAAATTCTCTCTTCTGTTACGAATGTTACCGCACAAGCTGAAAATATTCTTTCAGAGTCGGGCAATCGCATTGTATCAAACGTTAAGAAAACAGTTTATGATACCAGTGAAAAAGTTCTGTCTGTTTTGTCTGAACAAACAGCACATACTGTTGAAGCTTTCACAACAGCCAGCCATAATGCACAAGCATTATTGAATGAAGCAATTCACACATCAACAACCACAATAGAGCAAGTCCTTAATGAACGTTGTGATGTTCTTCATTATTCTATGCAAAGTCTTAAAGATAATTTAGGATATCAGCTTTCTGATGTAACAAGCCGTCTGGAAAATGCGAAGAATCAGACAGCAACACAAATTTCAGAACACGTTGGAAAAATAACAGATCTGACAAATCACTTAAATCAAGCAGCACAAAGCACGACAGAATCTATTGATTCTCTAACACAACATATCGGTGAACAACTCTCTCTCTCTACACAAGATGCAGAACAAAGAATTTATGCACATAATGAATCTTTAGTGAATAGCTTGAACAAAGCGAACTCTGAAACACTTCAAACAGTAACAGCTATGAAGGAAGAGCTTGTTAATAATGTCTCATCCATCTTACAGCAGTTGAATCAATCAATTTACAGCTTCCAAGAGAATAGTAATGTTTTATTATCAGCCGTTCAAAATATTGATGGTCAGTTTAATGAAACTACGAATAATTTTTTCCGCAATACAAATCAAGTAGCGGAACGTTTATCAGCCTCAAATCAAGCTCTTAATAATAATGTTGAAATTCTACAAGGACTTTCAAACAACACCTTTGAACAAATTAATCATATAACGAACAGTTTTGGTGAACATGCGAAAACACTTTCCCAAACTATTCATGTTCTTGAACAGTCTGAAAATTCACTCAGTGCAACACTTGAAGAAAAACATAATACACTTTCTACATTAAGTGATGCTCTTGTTTCAAAGTCTCATGAAATTAATCAAATGATTGAGCATTACGAAAAAATATTCAACTTAGCCCTTGAGCGCTCTGATAAAAATGCGCGTAACGCCACAGATTCATTTCAACAATCCCTTAATGGGCTTATTAGTGAAGCGTCAACGCGTTTTTCAGAAGCAGCAGAAGATATACGTCGCTCCGCGGATGAAGTTCGTTTAGAGCTTTCAAAGATTAATAATGATATTCATGAAAATGCTAAACAGCTTCCTGAAAAAACAAAAGAAACAACGCAAACAATTCGTACAGCTTTGAATGAGCAAATTACAGCATTAAAAGATCTCGTCAGTGTTATACAACATGATCAAAAGGGTGCAAAAGAACAGTTAATATCAGCATTTCCTCCATCATCAATGCTTAATAAGAGAAGTGAGAGTTCCCCTGAGCCTATTAAAAAAATCATACCCCCTAAACCTGTTTTGCAACAAGATCAAAACAAAAAAAGACCCAATAAATGGGTATCAAATCTCTTAGAAAGAGCTTCACGTGAAGAAACATTTTATGATGAAACCTCAAATGATGCTGTTTTAACATCAGTTCAAACAAAACCACGTCCTACAAACAGTTCTCTTAACGCGTTAGCATCAGGTATCGTGCAAGCGATTAATCATAATGCCATTGTTGATCTATGGGATCATTATCAACGTGGCCAAAAAAACATCGTAACAGAGTACCTTTATACCTTGAATGGAAAAACAATATTTGAAATGATTAAGAAAAAATATATGAGCGATTTTGAGTTTAAACGTTCAGTGAATCAATATGTTTCAGATTTCGAAAAGCTCTTACGTGATATATCACGCAGTTCTGGTTCTTCCAACTCAGTTCGCAAATACCTGATATCAGATACAGGAAAAGTTTATACCATGCTTGCTCATGCAAGTGGACGAATCCAATAGAAGATAAGAAGAGTGGAGAAAATATTTTTTTACTTTTCTTTTCCAGTTATCTTAATTGCTCATCATAGAGTGCTTTGCAATCAACTTAGAGCTTTGTACTTCAAAGATTGGTAATTAGCACGCGCGTTTTTCTTTGATAACCTAAGTGATAACACTAAAGAAAGTATAATAACTTATTAAACAGCCTATCATTCTTAAAAATGATAAAACATATTTTCTACTTCTTTATCCTCCATTTAATCCTTTTATTTTTTTATAATTTTATAAAGAAACAAAACCGATAACATTATTTTATTTGCTAATTCTCAAAATTTTTTGTGCTTTTTATTAAAACAGCTCATAAGAAATATCTCTATTTCTTTCTTAAAGGTTTTTTATCCACATATTATTCTCGTTTGAAATATATAAGTAAACATTTTTTATTATATAGACAAATTTGAAATGGATGAATCTTATTGTATCCAAATTTCCCATTCGACATATGAGATATTTCATTCTAAATTATAAAGTAACGTGCTAGACAGAATATATAAATCATGTATAAAATGCGCACCATCAGTTTTTTTAGTGACATCTCCGTTTATTATAACACATGACCTACCAGTATATAAAAAATACAGCTCTAAACGATTAATAATTCAATTGAACAATCAACAACACACTTCCATTTTTTAAGTTCCCATTTTCTTATAAAGAGCTGAACAAACAGTCTATAACTTTCAAATTTCTGTTTTAAAATTCTTCTAGATCCGTATAGAACTTTTTATAAAATATATATTTTATAAAAAGCAAATGAAATGAACAGTAAACACTCTTCTGTTCTTTCCTTATTTTGTGAGCATTGCAAAAACAATAATGGCTTGGTAGTGTAAGCATTATTAAATATTTTATTTGTTTGTAGACTCATCAATTTTTACGCACTTTATTAAGGAAAGAAAACAAACGTGCTGCTGTCGATAAAATTATTTATGCGCACAAATGAAAAAAAACATCAAACTGGTTTTACGATCTGGAAGAATTTTCTCATGCTCGTGCATTTTGGTATTCAGAGAAATGAGGATCTATTAGTGGACAAAACCTTATCGTAGATGGAACACTCATATAAACACACACTAACTTGGATATCATAAAAATGTCTAGAGAACGAAAGAGTAATTTCAGTTTACCAATAGCTGAACTTGACAGTGCTGCACTTTTTTATCACCAACACCCCAAACCTGGGAAATTGGAAATACAAGCAACAAAACCTCTTGATAATCAACGTGATTTAGCTCTTGCTTATTCTCCAGGCGTTGCAGCACCATGTCTTGCAATTCATAAAGATCCCAATCTTGCTGCTCAATATACATCTCGTTCTAATTTAGTCGCTGTTATATCAAATGGAACAGCTGTTCTTGGTTTAGGAAACATTGGCCCACTCGCTTCAAAGCCAGTTATGGAAGGTAAAGCCGTTTTATTCAAAAAATTTGCCAATATTGATGTTTTTGATATTGAAATTGATGCATCCGATATAGAACAAATGGTACAAACGGTATCTACCTTAGAACCTACATTTGGTGGTATTAATCTTGAAGATATTAAGGCTCCTGAATGTTTTGAAATTGAAGAAAAGCTGCGCACTAAGATGAATATTCCAGTTTTTCATGATGATCAACATGGGACGGCTATTATTGTTTCTGCGGCTGTATTAAATGCCTTAAATCTTTCAGGAAAAAAAATTGAAAATGCAAAAATAGTTACCTCAGGTGCAGGTGCTGCTGCCCTTGCTTGCCTTAACCTTTTGGTCCGTCTTGGGGCAAAAGCTGAAAACATTTGGCTTAGCGACTTAGAGGGTGTGGTTTATGAAGGGCGCAAGACTCTCATGGATCGTTGGAAAGTCAATTACGCACAAAAAACTAAAGCGCGAACTTTATCTGATATTATTGATGATGCAGATATTTTTCTAGGCTTATCGGCGGGGGGGGTTTTAAGGCCTGAATATCTTAAAAGAATGGCTAAAAATCCACTCATTTTAGCGCTGGCTAATCCAGTACCAGAAATTATGCCCGAAGAAGCACATTCTATAAGGCCCGATGCGATGATCTGTACAGGGCGCTCTGATTATCCCAATCAAGTTAATAATGTCCTTTGTTTTCCCTATATCTTCCGTGGTGCATTAGACGTAGGTGCGACTGCAATTAATGAAGAAATGAAAATGGCTGCTGTTCATGCGATAGCTGCCCTTGCTCGTGAAGAAACTTCAGATGTTGTAGCACGTGCATACGCAAAAGAATCGCCCAATTTTGGACCAGATTATCTGATCCCCTCTCCTTTTGATCCGCGTTTAATATTACGTATTGCTCCCGCTGTTGCTAAAGCAGCAATGGAAACGGGCATCGCGCTTCGTCCTATTGAAGATATGGAAGCCTACTATGATATCCTCAATCGATTTGTTTTTCTCTCTGGTTTAACAATGAAGCCTGTTTTTGCGGCAGCAAAAACAGCAAAACGTAAACGTGTCATCTATGCCAATGGTGAAGATGAACGCGTCCTTCGCGCAGCACAAGTTGTCATTGAAGAACAAACAGCAACACCTCTCCTTATCGGCCGTCCACATGTCGTAGAAGCAAGATTAAAACGCTTTGGTTTGAAAATTCGCCCTAATATAGATTTTGAATTAACAAACCCTGAGGATGATCCACGTTTTCGTGATTATGTTAATTTATTTTTTCATTATACAGGAAGACGTGGTGTTACGCCTGAAATGGCAAAAACAATAGTGAGAACATCAACAACCGCTATTGCTGCCCTTGCCGTCATG
The DNA here is from genome assembly GCF_028618425.1 of Bartonella sp. ML70XJBT. Lineage (NCBI taxonomy): Bacteria > Pseudomonadati > Pseudomonadota > Alphaproteobacteria > Hyphomicrobiales > Bartonellaceae > Bartonella > Bartonella sp. ML70XJBT. The sequence continues at coordinate 36,830 of NZ_JAQISX010000008.1, read as the reverse complement.
CGTGAAGAAGCAGATGCAATGATTTGCGGCTTAGAGGGGCGTTTTGAACGTCAACTTGAATTGATCGAACAAATTATCGGACTTGATCCTCATGTTCACCGTTTTTCTGCTATGAGTTTGCTGATCTCTCAACAGCGTACTCTTTTTCTCACAGATACTTACGTTAATGAGAATCCTTCTGCAGAAGAAATCGCTGAAATGACTGTATTGGCTGCTCAAGAAGTTGAAGCATTTGGAATAACACCTAAAGCAGCCTTACTATCACACTCAAATTTTGGTTCTAAAAACACAGAAAGTGCCCGTAAAATGCGCCGTGCAACAGAAATTCTTGCCAAAGAACACCCTAATTTAGAGGCAGATGGTGAAATGCATGGCGATGCTGCCCTTTCCAAAGTTTTTCGTGATCGTGTTTTTCCTGATTCTCGTCTCAAAAGTGAAGCAAATTTGCTTGTCTTTCCAACTCTTGATTCAGCCAACATCACGCTCAACACTGTTAAAAGCCTCACAAATGCACTCCATGTTGGTCCTATCTTAATAGGGGCCGCACGTCCCGCTCATATACTAACGCCTTCAGTAACTTCACGAGGTGTTGTTAATATAACAGCCCTTGCCGTCCTTGCAGCAAATAGAAAAAATAAGCTCGTAAAATAAATGTGCAATAAAACTTCAAAGTTTTTTAAATATTGAGATATAGTATTTCACATACTGTAAACGCTCTTTCTTTTCTAGAAAAGACAGTTATATTCTGGATTAAGGCTTTTTTTAAAAGAGAAAAAAGGCTAGAAGAATAATATTAAATATATTTTGAATTTGCTAACTCTATAATAAGGAATCCATACATTGCCTTCCACGTTTGATAAAGTTGCTGATATTATTGCAGAAATCAGTGAAATTGATCGCAATACAATCACACCTGAAAGTCATACAATTGATGATTTGGGAATCGACAGTCTTGATTTTCTTGATATTGTTTTTGCTATTGATAAAGCTTTCGGAATAAAAGTCCCCTTAGAACAATGGACACAAGAAGTTAATGAAGGTACAGTTGCTACAGAAGAATACTTTGTTCTCAAAAATCTTTGTGCAAAAATTGATGATCTCGTTGCCTTGAAAGAGGCGGAGTAATTTTTTCACTATGTATGATCAATCTGTATTCATCACTGGTATAGGTCTCATAAGCTCTCTGGGGGAAGGAACTGATCAACATTGGAAACTCTTAAATGATCCGATCTGTACACCAAACCTAGATTGTTCAACTTTTTCGCCCTACACAGTTCATAAATTGCCTGAAATTGATTGGAATTTACAAATTCCTAAAAAAAGTGATCAACGGCAAATGGGAATATGGCAACGTCTTGGTACCTATGCAGCTGGTCTTGCTCTTGATGATGCCGGCATGAAAAATAATGAACAATTCACGTCAACAATGGACATGATCGTAGCAGCAAGTGGAGGAGAACGCGATATCACTGTTGATACGCAGATTCTTTCTAAAGCACGTGCAGTCACAGATCATGCCTCTATGTTAAATATTGCACTTTCAACCGAACTTCGTCCAACATTATTTTTGGCACAACTTTCAAATCTTCTAGCGGGAAACATTTCAATCGTTCATAAAGTTACTGGATCATCTCGCACATTTATGGGAGAAGAAGGCAGTGGACTTTCTTCACTTCAAATTGCTGTAGCCCGTATTAAATCAGGACAAAGTACCCATGCTCTTGTAGGAAGTTCCTATAATGCACAAAGTTATGATATGTTGTTGGCCCATGAACTTGGTGGTCTTTTAACCCATAATGGATGGAGCTCGGTGTGGGATCGTAAAATTCGCCCAGGTGGTGGTATTATCACCGGTTCTGGCGGTGTCTTTCTAGTTCTTGAAAGTGGTGAACATGCAAAAAAACGTAACGCACGTGCTTATGCTGAAATTAGCCAAATTATTACAGACCAAACAGATAGAACCAAAACGCCGCTTAAGAAATCAATTGCAACAATGTTAAAAACAGTGGGCGCTAAAAGTTCCTTAGTCATTTCAGCAGCATCAGGTGCTCACGAAGCGACAAAAGCAGAGCAAAATGCTCTTGATGATGCCGATCTCTCTTACCGAGGTATTACAACATTATTCGGTTATATGCGAGAAGCACAGCTTCCTTTAGCACTTGCCCTTGCAGCACTTTCAATTGAAAAGAAACACTGTTTTCCAGCGTTAAGTCCTCATGAAAAACCTTTTTCTAAGGAAGTCCATGAAATATTTGTTACAACTATTGGTATAAAAAGAGCTGAAGGTGTTGTACGTCTTACGGCTGTTTGAAGGGGAATTTCTATTGTGAAATATCATGATCATTTTGGACGTCCACTTGTAGCCATAACTGGAACTGGCGTTGTTACATCACTAGGACAAGGAAAACATGAAAATTGGCAAAAATTAACAAATGGTGTAAGCGGCATCCATAAAATAACGCGTTTTCCTGTTGAAGGATTAAATACATATATTGCTGGGACAATTGATTTTCTCAAAGAAAGTACGCTTGGCGCTTCGGCTCTTTCTGAAAAGCTTGCACATCTTTCTGCTGAAGAGGCTTTAGAACAAGCTGCTCTTGATAAAACAAATTTTAATGGGCCACTCTTTTTAGCTGCACCTCCTGTTGAGCTTGAATGGCAAGCACGTTTTAGTCTTGATCAAGAGGAAGAATTCAATAATGAGCCTTCTTATGCACATCTTCTTAGAATTTGTAAGCATAAACAGCATGAAGCACTTTTTGAAACCACACAATTTGGTGCCATTGCAGAAAAACTGCAAAAAACGTTTGGCACAAAGGGACTTCCTGTTACACTTTCCACGGCTTGTGCATCTGGTGCGACAGCAATTCAATTAGGTGTTGAAGCTATTCGACGAGGCGAAACAAATCGGGCTCTTACCATTGCGACAGATGGATCCGTTTCAGCAGAATCTCTTATTCGCTTTTCATTACTTTCTGCTCTTTCCACTCAAAATGAACCTGCAGAAAAAGCAGCAAAACCCTTCAGCCGAGATCGAGACGGATTTGTTATGGCAGAAGGCTCAGGTGCTCTTGTTCTTGAATCTCTTCAAAGTGCACTAAACCGGAATGCTACAATTTTAGGAATTGTAGCAGGCTGTGGAGAAACGGCCGATGATTTTCACCGTACACGTTCAAAACCCGATGCATCACCAGCCATTGGATCCGTTCGCAAAGCCTTAAATGATGCACAAATAACCATCCATGAAATTGACTATATTAATGCTCATGGAACCTCAACACCTGAAAATGAAAAAATGGAATATCTTGCGTTATCGACAGTCTTCGGTGATATTCTAGAGCATATTCCAGTTTCTTCTAATAAATCAATGATTGGACATACTTTAACGGCTGCTGGAGCTATAGAAGCTGTTTTTTCGCTCTTAACCATTCAATCGGGGATACTTCCACCTACAATAAATTACGATAACCCTGACCCTTCTATCCCTTTAGACGTTGTTCCTCATCATAGCCGTAAAGCCAAGGTCAATGCGGTTTTGTCAAACTCATTTGGATTTGGTGGTCAAAATACGAGTCTTGTTCTCACAGCCTATAAAGGATAATCTTTTCCATACTGACCAAAGTCAATCATACTGAAGCAATAGCAATTATCAATTGAAGGGGAATAATAATGCGTGCGCTACAATTGCTAAATGAACGTCAGCTTGAAATCACCAATATTTCCTCACCACCTTCACCTAGACCAGATGAAGTAACAGTACGGATCAAAGCTGTTGCTCTTAATCATATTGATGTATGGGGCTGGCGTGGGATGGCTTTCGCGAAAAGAAAAATGCCCCTCATCATTGGTGCAGAAGCTTCCGGTGAGGTTATACAAGTAGGAGATAACATTGAAAATCTTCAACTTGGACAGATTGTCTCAATTTATGGAGCACAAACCTGTGGGGTATGTCAAGCTTGTCGTGAAGGACGGGATAATCTTTGCACGGATGTAAAAGGAGTCTATGGTTTTCATCTTGATGGATTTGCTTGTGAGCTTGTCAATTTACCCGCGCGTTTATTGGTTCCAGCACCTCCCCAATGTGATGAACTCCAAGCTGCTGTCGCTCCAATTACTTTTGGTACCGTAGAGCATATGCTTTTCGATAATGCAAAACTACAAGCAGGAGAAACAATCCTGATACAAGCTGGTGGTTCCGGTATTGGCTCTGCTGCCATTCAACTTGCAAAACATATGGGATGTACCATTATCACGACGGTAGGTTCAGATGAAAAAATTGCAAAAGCACAGTCTCTTGGAGCAGATCATGTGATTAATTATCGTAAAGATCGTTTTGAAGGTGTAGTGCGCAAATTAACCCAAAAAAAAGGTGTTGACGTCGTTTTTGAGCATGTTGGGGTCGATACATGGAACGGTTCTTTGTTGTGTATGAAAAAAGGAGCACGTTTAGTAACTTGCGGTTCTACCTCTGGTGTTTCAGCATCAATAAATCTCATGCAATTATTTCAACAACAACTGAAAATATTTGGTTCATTTGGCTGCCGTATGGAAAATATGAAAAATGCCATGCAAAAAATGGCACAAAAAGCTGTACACCCTGTCATTGATACAATTGTTGGTCTTGATGAAATTGATACAGCTTTAAAACGAATGGAGAGCCGTGATATTTTTGGTAAAATTATTCTTAAAATCAATTAAATCATGATGAAACTTTCTCTTAAAAATCTCATCTATAGTATTAAAGTTATAGCTAAAAAGATATCCTACTTGTTATGGGCTTATCTGCTTTTTGGTTCTTTATTTATTCTAAAATGCTTTCCAGCCAAAATGGGAATTTCTCTTTTTTCTTGGTTGGCAAAAAAAATTGGTCCCCTCGTACATCGTCATCAAATAACACTTGCAAACCTTAGGAAGGCATATCCAGAAAAAACAGAGCAAGAACGCTACGAGATTGCAATCGAAATGTGGGAAAATATAGGACGCTTCCTAGCCGAATATATTTTTCTTGATAAAATTTTTGATTTTGATCCTCATGCGGATGAGCCAGGTTTTATTGAAGTTAAAGGAGCTGAAATCTTTGAACGATTAAAAAATGAAAAAAGGCCACACATTTTTTTCACAGCGCATACTGGAAATTTTGAACTTCTGCCTATTTGTGCACAAAGTTTTGATCTGAATGTTACGGTCTTATTTAGACCACCCAATAATCCTTATGTTGCCAAACGAGTTCTTAAAGCCCGACAAACTTCTATGGGACATCTTGTTCCATCAAAAGCTGGTGCAGCATGGGCATTAGCAGGTAAATTAGCAGAAGGTGAAAATGTTGGTATGCTCGTTGATCAAAAATTTCACCGCGGTATCATGGGAACATTTTTTAACAGACCTCTTAAAACAAATCCCTTAATTATAAAGCTTGCACGACAATATAACTGTGATATTTACCCAGCACGTTGTATTCGTCTGCCTAGAGGACGTCATCGTTTAGAATTATATGAACGTGTAGAACTTCCATGTGATGAAAATAATGATATCGATATCGCTGCTTCTACGCAAAAATTAAATGATATTGTTGAAAATTGGGTTCGTGAATATCCCGGACAATGGATGTGGTTACATAGACGTTGGGACATCTAACATAAGCTCTATTGCTTACAGAGGAAGTACAAATGTTAGCCTCAAAAAATATAAAAGATCTCACCGCAATTATCACTGCTTTACGCAATCCTGATAATGGTTGTCTCTGGCATAAAAAACAAACTTCTAAATCTCTCATACCTTATATGCTGGAAGAAGTTTACGAAGTCATCGACGCCATTGAACGAAAAAACCAAAAAGATCTCTGTGAAGAACTTGGGGACCTTCTTTTACAGGTTGTTTATCATGCTACCATTGCACAAGAAGAAGGTAGCTTTACTTTTGAAGATGTTGTTTATGCAATTACGGAAAAAATGATTCGCCGCCATCCTCACGTTTTTGGAAATAACGAACAAAAAAAACGAGGGTTTATGAAAGAAGAGTGGGAATATATAAAAAAAGAAGAACGGGCTGAACGAGAGAAATTGAGCAAAGAAAAAAACAACAATTCAAGTATTCTTGCAAAAATAAAACCGATCCAGCCAGCAGACCAAGAGGCTTTTGCTTTACAAGAAGAAGCAGCTAGAGTGGGTTTTGATTGGCAAGAAAGTGATAAAGTTTTTGCAAAAATAGAAGAAGAACTGGAAGAACTCAAAGAAGCCATCAAAAATAAAAAAAAATTAGAAATAGAGGCAGAATTTGGAGATCTCTACTTTATTCTTGTTAATCTCGCACGTCACTTAGCAATTGATTCACAAAAAGCATTAAAAAAGACAAATACAAAATTCCGAAATCGTTTTGCCTATATTGAAGAAAAGTTATCCACTCAATCTAAAACACTCACTGACGCCTCCTTAAATGAAATGGAAGCACTTTGGAAGCAAGCTAAAAATGAACAATAAAAAAATATCAGATCTCTTATCTCCAAAAGAACAAGACACCTAAAATTTCTCAATAATAATTTCTTTAAGCTTGGATAATTTCATGAAGCTCGATTCGTTTTATATTGATCTTGAGGAACAGCACGGAGTTCTACCGACTCGCCACACCCACATGCTGAAACTTGATTAGGATTTTTAAAAACAAAACCAGAACGAAGTGTTGTTACTTCATAATCCATCTGTGTTCCTAACAAAAATAACACCGCATCATGCGCGATAAAAACACGAGCACCATTCACTTCAACAACATCCGCATCTATCCCCTCTTCTTTGACGAGAGTAATTGTATATTCCATCCCTGCACAACCGCCTTTTTTGATCCCAACAAGAATACCTCGTGCATCTTTTGCATCCATAATCGCTTTAATACGATTCACAGCGGCTTGTGTTAAACTTATTACCGAAAAACGACTCATCGTTTGCTCTTTTCTTGGCTCAATAGACATTTTAAACGTTTTTTTTCTACCATATTCTATCTGGTATTTTAGAAGAAAAACAACAAGACATAAATTAAAACACCCTACCCTTTTTATTGAGATAAAAATTTATTAGGATAGAAATACATCTTCATAAAATAAGATTTTTGATTGTATAATCTAGAATTTACAATTTTTTGTCCTCATAAAACACAAAAACACCTCTACCATAAAAACTTTAAACGAAAAAAAACGTTTCAATACCATACATTCAATTCCAACGTTTTAAAAATATTTATTTTTTTATGACCTATAAGATAAAAAAATAGATCTTCTGTACTTATGGGCGTTCCTTTCCTACCCCGATACCCCTAAAATTACAAATCTTCTCTCGTCTCAATCTGCAAAAAGAATTAAATGCATAAATCTATTAATTATAGAACTCCAATTTGAACAGTAACAAAAACTTTACAGATTTTTGACTTATCTTGAACGAATAACAATCTATTGGTAGGCGAAATTTTTTACTTTCAAAAATTGCAAGTGTAAGAGCATTTTAGATTTTGTTCTATTTATTTTTCTCTTGCCTTTAAAGAAACAGTCATTTAATCGTTTCACACGGATTCGGAGCGTAGCGCAGCTTGGTAGCGCACTTGACTGGGGGTCAAGGGGTCGTGGGTTCAAATCCCGCCGCTCCGACCATTTTTAAACGCTATAAAATAAGCTTATTTTAAAATCTTTTATTTCAATTACACAACCATGATTTTTTCTTCAACATGATAAGATATTGATTTATAATGATAATCTAGCGTTATTCATATTGAGTTAGACCTTCGAATAATCTAAGTTCTCTCATTTCAAATCTCTCTATCTTGAATCAATCAAAACCACTCATTTGCACATAACAAGCGGGATGAGTGTGTGGATCAAATTTGTATAAGAAAGGAGTAAAAATGCTCCTTATGAACCGTCTTAATGCAAGGTCTGTCGCAACATTGGGGGCTGGCAAATAGTGTGATGGTGCCGGCTTGCTTCTTCATAAGCGTAAAGATGGTGGTGCTCAATGGATTTATCCTTCATGGACGCCACCGCGAAATGGGCTTGGGTGCTTTAAGAGATGTTTCTTTAAAACAAGCCCGTGAATTGGCAACGGGGTGCCGTTCTATTCTTCGTGAGGATCGTGACCCCATTAAGGAACGTGAGAAACAAAAGCGTGAGGCAATAAGCAATCTTCATTATTTAAAAGATATTGCCATAGATGCTTTTGAAAGTCGTAAAACTGAATTAAAAGGTGATGGTAAAAATGGTAAATGGTTTACACCTTTACGCCTTTATATTCTTCCCAAATTAGGCTGTTTACCGGTTTCAGAAATTACGCAAACAGAGATACGCAATACCCTTGCCCCTATTTGGCATACAAAAGCTATAACAGCAGAAAAAGCACTCATCCGCCTTAATATTTTTCTCAAACATGCGGCGGCCTTGGGATTGGATGTTGACTTACAGGCAACACAAAAAGCACGCGCGCTCTTAGGTAAACAACTCCATAAAACACAAAATTTTCCAGCCATGGATTGGAAAAATGTTCCTGTTTTTATAAAACGCTTTGTCAAAAAACAACCATGACAAATTTAGCTTTACGTTTGCTTATTTTGACAGGTGTTCGTGCTTTTCCTTTATGTCATATTCGTGAAGATCAAATTGATGGGGATATATGGACTATTCCTGCTGAAAATATGAAAGGAAGGCGTGATGCTGCAACAGAATTTCGTATGCCTCTATCATCTGAAGCATTAGAAATTTTGAAACAAGCGCGCCTGCTTTCTCGTAATGATTTCTTCTTTTCTGCAACCGGTCACGGTCCCCTCGCTGAGAAATGTATGGCTCAATATATGAGAGATAATAAACTTGATGCCTGCCCCCATGGTTTTCGCTCTAGTTTACGCGATTGGCTTGCTGAAACAACCGATGCCCCCTATGAGGTCGCTGAAACTATTCTAAGTCATACAGTGGGGGGTAAAGTAGAACGTGCCTATCGTCGTACTGATTATTTAGAACAGCGCCGTGTCTATATGGATAAATGGGCGGCTTATGTTACAGGTCAAGCTTAAGATATGGGGTGTAATACCCCATTATCTGTGGATAACTTTCTCTCTCTCTTCTCTCATTCTTTCTCAATTAGATTCATAAATTATCACATCAGAAAAACTATTATAAAACACTGTTTTTTATAGACTAAATACCTTTCCAATGATTCAAAAATATGGTTAATAAATACTTATGATTTGTTCCCATTTTTTACTCTTGAAAGAAAATTATAATGACAGAAAACGATATTCTTTTAACAGACCGTGAAAGTGCAAAATTGCTTCATATGAGTGTCTCAACATAGAACGGTATGCAATAATATTTTTATCATCAATTTGAAGAGAACGTTTTTATGAGAATCATCTTCATTCTCACGAGAACATACAGGAAACGCGAGACCTTTGCCTCGCGTTACATTATTTTTAAAAACTTATAATTATTTATTTTTCATATTTTCTAAGTTTTCTTTATGCGACAATGCCGTTATTATCATTTTTTGTAATGGATGGTGACGTTTGCACAGTTATTTTTTTGGGTTTTAATTCAGCTGGCATTTCCCTTTTAAGCTGAATATGAAGGAGCCCATCCCCAAGCTCTGCCCCAATAACCTTTACATGATCAGCTAAATGAAAACGTCGTTCAAAAGCACGCGAAGCAATGCCTCGATAAAGAAATTCTCGTCCTTCATCATCCTTTTCATGTTTTTTATCTCCCTTAACGATCAGCTGATTACAATGCGTTTCAATATCAATTTCATCTTGAGAAAAACCTGCAACAGCCATAGAAATTCTATAAGAATCTTCGGTTAAACGTTCAATATTATAAGGGGGATAAGAAGAAACTTCTTCTGGTTGTGTTCTTGAATCAAACCAGTTAAAAAGATGATCAAAACCTACTGTGGAACGATAAAATGGTGAAAAGTCTACTTGACGCATGATACTGCCCTCCTCTAGAGCGACTACAATTTATAATTGATTCACAAAGTTCCCAAATGGCAAACTTAATTGTAAATCCGTGGACCCATCATGGCGACCACATTGTATTATTTGGTAATCGTTTTCTCTTATTTCAACTCTTTTATACCTGAATTGACAAAAACTATCTAAAAAACAACTTACCCCTTTCTTAATCCTTCTTCATCATTACATAAATATCACAAAGCCCTCTCATTATCTCATGTTGAACTCAGCGGCAAATACACTTAAAGGATTTCAATTGAAAACACCTCTTCATCCAATAGACTGGAGTTCCACTCCTCCTAATATCCATTATGGTACCCTTAAAATATCAATAGATCGCGAAATTCGTTTTGCAACAACATATCCTGAGGTAAAACAATCCAAGGGAACAATTGTTATTCTTGAAAACAATACAAATGCTTTAGAAACATATTTTTTACCCATAAATGAAATTTCTAAACGCGGTTTTCATACAGCAATATTTGACTGGTTTGATCAAAAAAAAATATCCCTCACAACAACAAAAAAAAGCCGTCATTATTACTTTGATATAAATAATGATATTAATGACTTATATGAATTTCTTAAAAATATTGTTTATCCTACTTGTCCCCCCCCTTACTCTATGCTCGCCTATGGTATGGGAGGATTGATAGCCCTTAGCGGCTTAGATCTCATTAATCATAAGTTTAGCAGATTGCTCTGTATTTCCCCCCTTTTTGCTCCATTCGGCAATAAAACGAATGGTTTACAACATAAATTAACACAATTTCTTTCTGATATAGGTCTTGGTTTTATACCATTGAAAGAAGGAAAAAAATTAAAAAAAACAAATATAAAAAATATACAGTTAAGGCATATACATCAAGGGCTATTCCATTCCATTAAGCCTCCAACATCCCAATGGATGGCTTCGGTATTTAATGCGATTGATTTTGTGAAGAAAAATATAGGCCACGGACATTTACAAATTCCAACACTCTTTATTCTCGCTAATCAAAACAATCTTGCCAACAACATTGAAGTACGGGAATTATGCCAACACACCCGTTTGACAGAGAGTATTACTATTACAGGCGCTGAACTTGATACAATTATGTATAACGAAGATTATAAAAAACAATTTTGGGCGGCATTTGATGCATTTATCTGCGATAATACATCAATGAAATAATACAAAACCTTAACTTCCATTTCTTTTCAACAAAAGCAAAAAATCCCATGAGCAACATCGTTCTATAATGGATTTCATTTTCTAACCACTTATATGATTCGTTTTATAGACTTTATAAGCAACCTATGAAATAAATATTCATCATAACTCATAACTCATAACTCATAACTCATAACTCATAACAAAAATAACAAATATACAAATTACGTTATCATATCAAACGATAATAATATTATTACCATTATAAGTAACTAAATAAAATAAACATAAAAAAATTATTTTAATACATCATTATAAATCTTTTATAAATAAGACATCAAAATACTATTCTTGATATATAAAAAATTTAAAAAATAAAAATTATTTATAACATTTATTTGCTAGTTTCTATAAAAACAAATAATTATAAGAATTATATTTTTTTAGAATAATCTTTTAAAAACAATAAATTAACATAAAATTCTTCTAATTTTCTAATATTAAAGAATCCCTACAGCAACGGTTTTTATAATTTTTTTTAATGGAGTTCTGGTAAAAAATAGATAATTTTAAAAAAATAGCAATGAATCATTTTAAAAGTTTTAAATCATCTCTTCTTTTTTTAATCACATATATTCTGAATTTAACCAACTCACAACGAATATGTTGTATTTTGAATAAGAATAAAGAATTAACCATTTTGCCATTCATTTCAATTATGAGTATTTTTCCATCTTTTTTATAAATACTCTATATTGTATAATCGGTGTGGCAAAAACTCTTACAAATGGAGCCATTGGAACACAATCATGAAACGAATCCTGCTCGCAGAAGATGATAACGATATGCGTCGCTTTCTCGTAAAAGCCCTAGAACGTGCAGGCTATGAAGTTGCCGATTTCGATAATGGTATTAGCGCATACGAACGTTTACAAGAAGAACCATTTTCTCTTCTCCTGACTGACATTGTGATGCCAGAAATGGATGGAATCGAACTGGCACGACGCGCTACTGAGATTGACCCTGATTTACGAGTCATGTTCATTACAGGTTTTGCAGCGGTTGCACTCAATTCAAATAGTGATGCTCCTCCCGATGCAAAAGTTCTCTCTAAGCCATTTCACTTACGTGAACTTGTCAATGAAGTTGAAAAGATCCTTATTGCTGCTTAAAAGACGTCTTTCTAAATTATTTGTATCTGTTTTTAAGAGAAAATGAAATTAAACATTGACGTTTGTCATTCTATATGGTGTATGCAACATCGATGAATGGGCGTGTAGCTCAGCGGGAGAGCACTACGTTGACATCGTAGGGGTCACAGGTTCAATCCCTGTCACGCCCACCATTCAGCCTTTATAACATCAATAACTCAGTGGTCTGTCGTATCCTCTTCAAGGTACGGGATGTGTGAATAAAAGTTTTAAGGAATAAGATTTTGCAACATGCCTCTCCAAAAAGCATACTTTACGGCGTATTTCTAATTTTTTTGAATTTTTACAATGCCTCAGATAAGTTGAAAGTATCATAAATACGACAGCAGTTTTAGTTGCTATAGATAGAAGGTTTTACTGTAAAATTCTTTCGATAAACTTCGACTACTTTTCTAAAGGGCGTTATTTATCTTCTGATCTATTATCTATTTTTTTGATTCTTTTTTCTCTATTAACAGAACACCTGTTATCAAAAATAGTTAGATATAACAATAGTCTCTTCAGTGCGTACAACACTTGCTTTTTAGAACAGCATTTTAAGCTTATCAATGACAAGTTATCATGAAATATTAATATTAAAAAGAGTAAAAAACACGATAAAAGCAATTTTTTATTTGTTCAACTCGTTATTTATAATCAATGATTTGACATGTTGAATAAGAAATCCAAATCTTACAAAGTTCTCTCATTTCAAGCTTCTCCCATACTCAATCAATCAAAACCGTTCCTCTTGTACATCACAAGGAGGATTGGCATGTAGATAAAAATCATACAGGAAAGCACTAAAATACCTATAACGATCTAAAAAGCTAAGATTTATAACAATATTGATAGCTAACAAACAGGCAAAATATACGATGTGCTAGCTTGTTATTTCATCAGCGTAAAGATGATAGTGCTTAATGGATTCAGCCATTACATTATTCGCGAGCGTTAGCGTGAAATAGGACTTTTAAGAGTTTTAAAAGCTATTTTTTAAAGCAATCGCATAAATTGCAATACAATAACACTCTATTCTTTGCACGATCTTTCTATTAAAAGAGTATCTTTATCTGTGCAGGCATACACGGCCTTTTTTATATAAAAGGAACTCTAAAGTCGTAACACATTATAAGGCACAGCTTTCAAGACAAGAAGACTCCCTTTATCACCAAGAGTATATTTCTAAACTCTCATCATAAACAGATCTATTTTTATGCTTCAGTGTTTCATAAAACATTTTAAACGGAATAATCTATTATGCCTTGAAAACCAATATGTTACCCAAATATCATACTGAAAAACTTAGTAATATTATTCATAAAAAATTTAAATTAGGCATTTTTTGCAATTTTACCGACATTAGACGTAATGTTTAAGACACAACTAAGAAATAACAGATTCATTTTTAGAAAAATGGAAAGAAGCGCCTAAAAGAAGGTTTTAGAAAACTGTTTTCTAAAGCATGTAATGCAGCTGTATTAAAAGAGAATCAGCAATGGGCAAAAAAATAATCAACAATACGTGGCAAGAAAATGGGAAAACAGGTGTAGTCAACATTCAGGGAAGCACTTTGCGCAAGAAATGATTTTGCATCGTTACGGTTCGCATTCCGGTTTATTTTTATATTTTTGGCAATAAGCGCTCTTTAAACGTCTCTCGACACTTCGCTTCGGAATAACAGCACCAGGAACACAGATAGGAAGATCTTCAGCATTATAATTATGACACCTGTCTCTCAAGACAACCTGAAAAAGTTTATGATAAAAGCCTGACTTCACAAGACACATACGAACCGCAGCATTTGCATTCATGCTTAAATCTTTTGAGTCCATACTATCATTGTAAGGGCTTGGCATCCCACATTCTAACAGCGCTTTTTTTACCTCAAGTTGATCTGCTCCTGGCTTTGCCCACATATCCAAAGCCAATTGCTCATCGAAAGCATAACATCCCGCCATAATAAGCAGAGCTATGCCGCTCAATAGTTTTAAGATTTTCTTCATTCTTCCCCTCTTTCAATGGATTATTTGAAGGAACAACCCCCATAGACATGCGAACACATGGCTGTGGGGGTTGTTTTCATCAACAGCAAGACTTAAGGTTTGCATTCAGGTTGTTCTGGATGCTTTTTACAAAACGGGCTGTTTAAGCGTCTCTTGACACTGCGCTGTGGTATGACAGCACCTGGACGACAAATCGGAAGGTTTTCGGCTCTAAAAGTATAACATGGCCCTCCCGCTCTCGCTACTTCTTCATCTTTATAGCGGAATCCTGATTGTAGCATGCAAGCATAAGTTGTTGCTTTAGCATTAATGCTCTGCTGTTGGTTTTCTGGATCGATATCATAAGGGGTTGGCATACCACATTCTAACAAAGCTTTTCCTACCTCAGTAAAATCAGTAACACTATTTTTTTCCCACATACTCAAGTACCCTGGAGCAGGCTTATCAATGTTACATCCAGCAATATTTAACAAAATGAAACCGCTTAATAATTTCAAGATTTTCTTCATTTTTTCCTCCCTGAATATTTTGAATAAATTGGCGTACGATTAGGTGAACCGTAGCGCCATGTACACGCATCACCGGCATTACCATAACAAGCATGGACACTGGGGTAGCCCTTAAATATTTGCCCTCTCTCTTTCCAAGGACCACTTCCAGGAGGTATTTGCTCAAAGGTATAAGGATTTTTGCCAATCTTTGTACCCACAAAGTCATATCTATTCCCATCAAAACCAATAGTGGTTTGTTTGCTATCACTCACATAACCTAACAGACTGGATGCAACTAAAACATTAAAGGCTGGTCCATAGAAATTGATATCCGTGTTTTTGTTGGCTATCCCGTGCACACCTTCTTGTTTGAAAGAATTCAGCATATTCCCCAATGTCATGGTCCCACGACTATGGCCATAAAGTTCTAACCCTGTAAGTCCATAACCATACATCAGATCTTTTGCTTCTTGTGTGGAATTGGTCAATCCCCAAAAGTTATTTTCCATAAACTTCTGATAACCTGCTACCAGAAGTTCTGAAATGGCAGAATCGGCTTCTGGGAACACAACAAAATAAAGCGGTGCATTTTTATCCTTTGCATGTTGCTCTGCATAAACAGCAACCTCCTCTGGTGGAGTAAAGATGCCATTGAGGGACACATGCACCTTGCCATCAGCCCCTTCCTGCAAATGCTGCTTTTCTTCCTCCGTTAAATAATGAAACTTAGGGATAGATATTTTGTCCACGAGCGTCTCTTATAGGTACCCCATTTGCATCTGTTTGATAGATTATATTTCCGTCTTTATCACGGTCAACCACAGCGAGAGGATGTTCTTTAATAAACATGGTTTTATAGGACTCATCGCTGTATTTAAACCCTTCCTCCAGCAATTGCGTGGCCATTTCACGGTTTTCATGGACGATTTGTTCCAGCTTGGTGACATCTATTTGTTGTACACCCTTATGGGCTGTCGCAGTATCACGGTTAAGAGAAGCAATGGCTTGTGCCCCATTTTGCCCCGTCAATGCTTTCTGCCCTGCTTCATCGGTTAAGACAATGATGCCATCACTGATGGCGGATTTGGTATAGCCTTCCTTTTCATCATGGGCTTTTGCATGATCTAAGATATTTGTGGCAATGTTTTTTGCAACGCCATATTTGCCTTGATCCATCGGACCACCCGCAGAAATGCTTAAACCTTGGCTGCTGGCTGTGGCATGGGCACTGTTGGCAATATCACTCGTCGTGATGGTTCATGTGGTCAGGATGTTTTTGTCCGCCGAGGCTGTGCTGGCAATGATGCCTCCGGTTAGGGTTGTTTTGTCTTTAACGTTGATCTTAAAGCCGCCATCACCCGCTTTAATGCCTGATTGTTCCACAACACTGTGATAATCACTAGAGGTTTTATCCTTGTTCAAAGATATATTGGTTGAGGCTGCTCCATCCTGTTTTCCACCATTATAGCCAACAGAAACAGAATTTTGCTTGCTAGAGCTTTTTCCGGTATCGCTCTGGCTGGTAATGGTGAGATCACCACCAACACCCATCTCTACACGGTTTGCAGAAAATACCGCACCATTCAATGTAGTATCCCCTCCACTGCTGGTATGAACTGTTCCGGTACCCACAACATGGCTGTTCTTGTGGTGTACTTCCTCACTAGAGCCATTTCCTTTCCCAAAGGAAGCATTCCCCATCCATCCAGAACCATTCGTGCCATAGGTATAGCCAACATTCAGGGAAGCACTTTGCGAATGATTGTGCGTGCTTTGCGTATTTTGTGCACTTTCAAAGGTGATATTTTGTCCTGCACTCAAGTTAATGTTCCCACTCCCTTCATCATTGATCAGAGGGTTTGTGCCAGCAATAATATCAGTACCAACACCATGGATGTTGCCTTTGTGAGCGTTCATGTTGACAGCATTCCCCCTTGTATGGTCGTTGTTGTCGCATTGGTGCCTTGAGAAGAGGCTTCTGCCTTATGAGACTGAAACCCTGCTGTAATGCTAGCTGAAGCATCAAGACCATTAAAAAGAGTATCCTTGGTTACTCCCCCCTTCATCCCATTATAAAGACCTGTTCCTTTGTTATAGAGATCATAGCCTTTCAAGCTAACAATCAAACCATTGCCGATTTTGTGTTTTGTATCCCCATGACCAAAACGTTTTGCCGCATCCTTTACGTCTTTTACAGTACCAATAATGCCAACATTGACAGAACCTGTCACACCGGCAAAAAACTTTTCATGCTTTTCTTGTGTATTAGTGGTATCATAGCTTTCCGACAGTGTGATATTATTGCCTGCATCAATATTGACATCACGATTTGCCGAAACATTTGTCGCTTGAAAATTCGCATCATTGCCGGCATTAAAATTCGCATCATTGCCCGCATAGAAATTAGATGCTGTATTAGTCTTTTCCCATTGATCGCCCCTATCTTTATTGCTCTCAACCCCAACACCAATAGAGCCACCACTGTTGCTCTTTTCAAATTGAATGCCAAAGCCTGTGCGTTTTTCCTTTGAGTTTGCGCTATGACTATTGTGACCAGGTGAAACGTTCACATTATGAGCTGCCGAGACATTAATATTTTCCTCTGCATTAAAGTCAGAACCCACCACGTTCACATCTTCTTTTATAGCGGTGATGGTAATATTTTTCCCATTGAGAGAAGAACCTTGATGTTCAAAGCTTTCCTCATTTTCTGTCTTGGATTCACTTTCATATATCGACACAAAGCCCTTGCCAGATCCCACACCAAAACCCGTTTCAGACTTTTCTGAATGGCTCTTATGATGGTCTGTCATGCCATTAATCGTTACATTTTCTGCTGTAACATTGATATTTTCATTGGCAATCATATGAGAAACCGTAATTGTGGCATTTTTTTTTGCTTGCAAATCAATATTGCCTGTCGCAAAAAAAATGGAGGAAACCGTTGTGGTATGGGATTCAGCTGTATTAGAAGATTCCTCATGCAAAAAACCACTTTTTGAGGATTGTGCTTGCTGATCATACTTCTCTTACACCCTTGTGATGGTAATGTCACGTAATTTTGCATCTAAATACACTTACAAAATGCATTTTATCCTCTTCCCCTTGTGATAAAAATTGACCTTGTATCGATATTATTGACATTATAACAAAAATTCACAAAAAACAGTCAATAAAACATAACCTTATAAAAAAATAATCTTGCTCCATGCTTTTTTGATAGCAATAATAGAATCATAAAAAATGGTCACACGCTCATGTTTTTTAGATTGACTCTTCATAAGATTTTATTGTGATGCCTTTCTGCTTCTTTATTAAAGCTTTTGCAAACACAATGCCCCAATGGCTCTATTATCTGCTATTTTCTACCAGCGCCAATTCTTTTTGAAAAAATGATAATAAAAATTAAAAATTCCTCCTCTTTACCCCATAATAATCGCAATATACTTTTAGAATGTGTACTCTTCTTTACAAGGGAATGCATAAAAATTTCACCTTCGCTTCTAAAAAGTTAGCGATTTTTTTAATAACAAAACTTAAAAACTCAATTTTTTAAAAAGCTTATAAAATAATTTATTTGGCTTAATTGAGTATCGATAAAAAACATAAATCAAAATATAGAAACAATTCTTACAATAACGTCTCTTATGAAAGAGCACTTAACTTAATCAGTTTAGAAAAAAATATTTTCTTATAGCCTTGTATCTAGTAAAATCTCTTCACATTTTTGGGCATTTTAATTATAAAATCATTTTAACGTGAAGTACTTATATTGCGGGGCAGCTTACCACCAAAAAATATCTGATACTTATATGATGGAGTTATTATCATAGGTAATGGCTAAAAAAATATTCCAAAGAAAAATGCTAACGAGCAGATTATTTTCAATCTAGATTGTCCCAACCTTTGGAGGGAAACGATTAAATACCCGTTCTTCTAAAGACATCAACTATTTCTTTTTAGTTTAATCTTTATTTTATTGCAGTTTCTTCTGCTCAAAATTATAAAGTTTAAGGCTATAAAAACAAATAATAAGCCAAGCAATCCAACTAATACCGACAATTAAAACTGGTCGCGTCTCATCGAAGTACCATAAGAGAATAAAAATAAAAGCCATAAATAAAATAGAAAAAATTGATCCTATTGGCCAAAGTGGAATGGGAAAGCTTAACCCCTTCTGTGTTTCTTTAGGCATCTTAATTCGCATAAAAATTTGCGAAAGTAGAATCATCATCCAAACGAAAACCGTCGCAAATGTTGCCATTGATGCAATAAGAAAAAAAAGCTTTTCATGATAAAAATAATTAAGAACAGCACCAAGAAGAAAAATAGCAAAGACCATCAAAATAACAAAAACTGGTATGCCATTTTTTGATAAATATTGGAACTTCTTTAAAGCATAACCTTCCTGCGATAAACCATGGACCATACGACAAGCACCATACATTCCGCTATTCATTGCCGAAATAGCCGCTGTAACAACAACAATATTTAAAATATTTGCTGCATATGAAATCCCAAGATTTTCAAAAATAGACACAAAAGGACTATCCATAAGACCAATCTCATTCCAAGGATAAAGAGACATTAAAATAGCTAACGTCATAACATAAAAAAGTAAAATACGAACTGGAGTGGAATTAATTGCCTTTGAAATCGTTTGATGAGGGTTTTGAACTTCCATGACTGCCATGCCAATGATTTCTATGCCACCAAAAGCAAAAACAACAACACTAAAACAAGCTAAAAAACCAAACCAACCATTAGGAAAAATACCTCCATTCTTCCATAAATTATGAACAGTAACAGTGG
This sequence comes from Bartonella sp. ML70XJBT, assembly GCF_028618425.1. Classification (NCBI taxonomy): domain Bacteria; kingdom Pseudomonadati; phylum Pseudomonadota; class Alphaproteobacteria; order Hyphomicrobiales; family Bartonellaceae; genus Bartonella; species Bartonella sp. ML70XJBT. Next base: position 17,200 of record NZ_JAQISX010000008.1, on the reverse strand, counting down.
AAGAATCTGTACCTTCACCCCATCCCCCAAAAATAATTGCTATTCCTAAAATAATCATCGCAATGATAGCAATAACTTTAATAGAAGACAGCCAAAACTCTAGTTCACCATAGACTTCTACAGCAGCTAAATTAATACCCGTGATGATGAATGTAATACTCAGTGCCCATACCCAAGGAGCAACATCAGGATACCAGAAACCCATATAAGTCGCAAAAGCTGTAATATCAGCCAAACCCACAAGAATCATCTCAAACACATATGTCCATCCGGTTAAAAAACCTGCTAATGGCGATATGTAATTTGCCGCATAACGAGCAAAAGAACCAGGCAATGGATTATAAAGGATCATCTCTCCTAAAGCCCGCATAACCATAAAAATAGCTAAACCAGCAATACAATAGGCAATCAAAACACTGGGACCCGCAAGCTTAATTGCTTGGGCTGACCCATAAAAAAGACCTGTTCCAATAGCAGAGCCAAGAGCTAAAAAAATAACTTGACGTTTACTCATCCCCCTCTTCAGTTCATTTATTGCCATTTCTTTCCTTTTTTATTGAAATGCTGATAAAATACACAACAATAACGGCTTTATGATAAATAAAGCTCCATGTTTCTTTCACAAATATATTTCAAAAACATCGAAGACCAGCCAGCTCAACACTTTGCTCTAAACAATGAAAAAATACTTTTATAGCGAATTATTCAGCTTTTATAGCCTGCAATTTCGTTAAATAAAGTGATAATGAATTTTTTTATAATTGTCATTTAATTCATTTCGTATTCTAGAGTTTTTTACAAAGAAAATTAGCTTTAATGTAGTGTAAACTTTTAGACTTCTATTTCAGTGCACTGAAATAGAAGTCTAAAAATTCATAACAAGAGCATTAACTATGCGTACAATTAATTTTTTTGTTACTTTTAGAAAAATTTCTTTTGGTCCATAAAACAAACCTTTTGCACCAATTAATGAACTCAATCAGTGATAAAGCGAAACTCGCCAATTTTTAAAAGTATGAGAAAGTGCATCCACAGCCCATCCTCTAAGGGCTCCAACAACTTTAACAACAAGTTTTCCGATAAAAAAATATACGGTAAAAATAGCATCTTTGACTGTTTGTCCAATAATAGCTCTCTCCTTTCCTCTAGGAGTTTTCCCTGAGATATTAATAAAACCTTTGTTTTTTGCCGAAACGAGAGGCTCTTTCTCTTGAGCAGCCATCATAACAAAAGTTTTCTCTGAAAAGCTACCTCTCCTAAAACTTGCATGAACCTCAAGAGTTTGTGAAAAACAAAAAAGTATTGTTGTTAAAATACATAATCTAGCATTTTTAAACATTTACTTCTCCTTTTTTAATTAAAATACAAAAAATGAACTATAAAACTCATAAAGTATTAACAAACAAGAAGAATATAAAATAAAATATCTAGTTGGTTACAAGTAGCAGATATATACATAATTAATTAAATAATTTAAATATAGTATTGATCTTCTATATTTTTACATGAGGAAGTTTCAAAATTCAATATCTAGCCTTCCTCATTCGCCTTAAAACAAATATTATTGAAAACTTAAGGAAGGAAAAATTGTTTCTGGTAAAACAGATAATAAGCGCCCTTCACGTACAAGTACATGTGCTTGATGAAGATCTGGAGCCAGATAGCGATCTTCCTTAAGAGAAGCAATATTTTTGCGTAAAAATCCCATAACAGACTGTAAAAGAGTACTTGTTTTTAAAGGTGCACGATATTCAATTCCTTGTGCTGCAATAAGCGTTTCAATGCCAATAATTGTAAAAAGGTTTTCGCTCATTACCAATAACCGACGAGCACCATGGCAAGCCATTGAAACATGATCTTCTTGATTAGCTGAAGTTGGTGTTGAATCAACGCAAGCAGGATGAGCCATTTGCTTATTTTCAGACATTAAAGCTGCTGCTGTTACTTCAGCGATCATAAAACCTGAATTTAGTCCAGCATTGTGCGCTAAAAAAGCCGGCAGACCATAAGAAACTGCTGGATCAACCATCAGAGCAATACGCCGTTGAGAAATAGATCCTATTTCACACAAAGCAAGAGCAATTTGATCAGCAGCAAACGCTACAGGCTCAGCATGAAAATTCCCACCGGATACAACCTCACCATTTCTTAAAATCAACGGATTATCTGTAACAGCATTTGCTTCAATAATCAGTGTTTTTGCTGCTGCTTGCAAAATATCAAAACATGCCCCCATAACCTGTGGCTGACAACGTATACAATAAGGATCTTGTACACGCTCATCACCCCGTAAATGTGCTGCACGAATTTCTGAATCCTCTACAAGCTTTTCTAATGTTTTTGATACGGCAATCTGCCCATAATGGCCTCGTAAAATATGGATATCAGGATGAAATGGTGCTGTTGATCCCATGGTAGCATCTGTCGTTAAAGCCCCAGCCAACAATCCACCACACAATGCCCGATAAGCTCGAAAAAGGCCGGCAAGTGCAAGTGCTGTTGATGTTTGAGTCCCATTAATAAGAGCTAGACCTTCCTTTGCCTCTAAAATAATAGGAGACAACCCTGCTTTTTCTAACGCAACCGCTCCACTCATACGAACATTCTGAAAAAACGCTTCTCCTTCTCCCATCATAACAGCCGCCATATGAGCAAGTGGCGCAAGATCACCTGAAGCGCCAACTGATCCTTTTTCTGGGATGACAGGAATAACACCCTTTACAAGCATATTTTCCAGCAAATTGACTAACTCTAAACGAACTCCTGAGGCCCCTCTTCCCAAAGAGATCAGCTTTAAGCTCATCATCAAACGCACGATATTTTCAGAAAGAGGATCTCCTACCCCACAACAATGAGACAAAATAAGATTTCTCTGCAACACAGTGACTTTATCTGCATCAATTTTAATGGAAGCCAACTTCCCAAAACCAGTATTAATACCATATACAGGCTCACTTCCTGCAACAATTTCAGCAATGCGCTGCGCTCCTTTCTCGATAGCTAAATGCGTATCATGATGAAGCTTAGTGATTGCACCATCAAAATAAATAGCTTCAAGTTCGCTAAGTGTTACCTCACCTGGGTTTAGTATAATCGTCATAATTTTCTTTCTTTTTTAATTAAAGTACACCCCTTAACATTATTGATCCTTCTATAAAACCTATAAAATAAAAAAATATAATCACTCTTTAAATGAAAATACTTTTTTAAAAGTCATTTCTTAGGATAAAAATGCATAATATTGGTGCTATTCCTTAACATCTTAACAATTTTCTCTCATCAATGCCTACATCCATGATGGACAAATGCTTTTTATTCTTAAAAGGAAAAAAAAACATGAACTTCAATAAAGTAAGGGGAAATGAGGACGATAGCGATCATAATCATCAGCTAATCCATTAAATCTTTTACTTTGCAGTTAAACGTTTTTCAATGTAGCATTTTTCCCCTTTTTCATAATTGTTGATATCTATAATCTAAAAACCTTTTTATCCAATAGGTTAAGCACGACTTCTAAAGAAGGAAAAAATGGGAACTTCCTCTTCTTTTTATAAACTTAATACCTATATTCTTCTTTTTCCCAATTGTTATTTGCTACGTTCTGAAACAGAAAAAATCCTACGGAAATAATATAATTTTATAATCTTTTATAAGAATAATTGATAGGAATAGTGTTGATCTTTCACAAGATAACATCTATATTCTCATTAGTGTTTTTATATCAAAAAGTCACTTAAAGCACGCTGAAAGCGCACAGAGATGTCGATCTATTAATAATAATAGCTATTTATAAACTTAAAAATACTTTCCACAAGTGAGATAAACCCTATATGATACTAAAATATCTATGGAGACATCTTTATGTTAAATGTACAAACTTCTTCAATATTTAAAATATTAAAACAATTTTCAATTGTTATTTTTTTGGCAGGGTTAATCCCATTTTTAAGTGGTTGCGGATTTAATACGATACCAACAAATGAAGAAAAAGCACACGCAGCATGGAGTGAAGTGCTTAATCAATATCAACGCCGTACAGATCTCATCCCCAATCTTGTAGAAACAGTTAAAGCTTACGCAGCCCATGAACAAAGCGTTTTCACAAATGTCATTGAAGCACGTGCCAAAGCAACACAAGTCAACATTAATGCAGATATGTTGAATAATCCGGAAATTATGCAGCAATATCTCAAAAATCAAGCAAATTTATCAAGTGCACTTTCGCGGCTTATGGCAGTTGTTGAAAACTATCCGGATCTTAAAGCAAACCAGAACTTTCTTGCTCTTCAATCACAACTAGAAGGAACTGAAAACCGTATCTCCGTTGCGCGCCGCGATTATATCGAAACAGTTCGTGCCTACAATACAGCACTCAAAACAATGCCGACAATGATTTGGGCAAAATTATGGTTTCGTGATGCTAAACCGATGCCAACTTTTACCATCGATACGGATAGCCAAAAAACTCCAAAGGTTAATTTTAATTAATGAAATCATTTCAACACACTATAAAACGTCGTTTTTTTCAACGTTTATGGATTCCTTTGAGCATTCTATACTTAATCATTGCATGGGGGAATGTCTCTTACGCATATACTAAGTTTCCTCCCTTAACCGGCTATATCAACGATATAGCTCATTTACTTGACCATGCAACAAAGAGAAATTTAACGGAAAAACTTGCTACACTCGAAGAGAAAACAGGAGATCAAATTGTTCTTGTAACGCTCCCTACTCTTTCGGGCAATGATATAGAAACTTACAGCAATTCTCTTTTTCGTACATGGAAGTTAGGCCAAAAAAAAATCAATAACGGCGTATTAATCGTCATTGCACCCAATGAACGTGAAGCACGTATTGAAGTGGGCTATGGTCTGGAGGGGGAACTAACAGATGCTATTTCCTCTGTCATCATTAATAGCTTCATGATTCCTAATTTTCGTGAAGGAAATTATCAAAAAGGAATTGTTGAATCTGTTCATGCAATTATCAAAGTGATCACACAAAGTGATGCTGATTTTTCTTATCGAATCAAACAAAAAGCTAAAGCTGTTGAAGAACAACGTAAACAAACCGCAAAAGAAGAAATGATTATAAATACAATCATGTTTTTCATTCTTTTTATAGCAATGGGTTTACCCATTCTTGCCATGATTTTTGGTCAGAAAGTAGGTCCACAAAAGTATCTTTGGATGGGTATTGTTTTCACACCTTGGTTTTTAAACTTAAATACGAGGGGTAGAGACTCTGGTGGAATATTTGGTGGACATTCATCAGGAAGAGGAGGATTCAGAGGCGGTGGTGGATCATCAGGTGGTGGTGGTGCAACAGGAAGATGGTAAAAGAAACATAACACTTTTTAAAATAAAATTCATTGCATTTCTCATAAAATGTCTCTTAATCTTACGTTTTTGTTATTTTTCTAATACAATACAAACTCAAACATTAAGATAAATATTGCCAATGACATTTGAATTGAAACATAGAGATCGTAGTCACTTATCGCATCATTTTAATGCAATTCTCGGAAGTTCACCCGTTGAATGGAAAATAAGTGATCATTTGGTTGAATATCCTGAAGCGCTGCGTTATATGCAGGAGCGTGTGGAAAAAATTCTTGCAAAAACTGCCCATGAGCAGGTTTGGCTTCTTGAACACCCTTCCCTTTATACAGCAGGTACGAGTGCAGATAAAAAGGATCTTTTAGCGCCTCATTTATTTCCTGTTTATGAAGCAGGACGTGGAGGTGAATTTACTTACCACGGTCCAGGGCAGCGTATTGCTTATATTATGCTTGATCTTAAACGCCGAAAACAAGACATTCGTGCTTTCATTAGTGCATTAGAAGAATGGATCATACAGATGCTTGCAAGCTTTAATATTAAAGGCGAACGCAGAGAAGATCGCGTTGGTGTCTGGGTTAAACAGTCTCATGGCCCATCAAAACAAAATGATCTTTCTTCCGAAGATAAAATTGCGGCGATTGGCATTCGAGTTCGCAAATGGATAAGTTTTCATGGTGTTTCTATCAATGTTAATCCTAATTTAGCTCATTACTCAGGAATTGTTCCTTGTGGAATTACAAACCACGGTGTAACAAGCTTTCTTGATCTAGGGTGTCCTGTAACAATGCATGATATTGATATTGCTCTCAAACAGGCTTTTGAACAAATTTTTGGTCCAACAATTGATGTTTCCTAACTGCATTGATTTTTAAATAAAAAACGGGCATAAAATTTACTTTAGTAAATATTTTATTTTATGAGGTAAATAGTTAAACGCTATGAGCGATAACAACAAGGATCTTTTTAGTGTTTTTAATAAAGCCCAACCTAGGGTAAATACAAAAGAAAGCACTCTGCAATCTCCAATGAAATTAAAAGAAATGATTTCAAAAAAAAGTGCAAAAAATACGCAAGAGGACGACTATAATGCCCTCTCTATTCGAGTGCTTGAGGGTTTAGAACCTGTACGTTTACGTCCTGGAATGTATATTGGTGGAACAGACAGTAAAGCACTTCACCATTTATTTGCCGAAATTATTGATAATGCGATGGATGAAGCTGTTGCTGGTTATGCAGACTCTATTGAAGTCTCATTAGATAGGAATGGTTATATAACCGTTACAGATAACGGACGCGGTATTCCTGTCGAAAATCATCCTCAAATGCCTGACAAATCAACTCTAGAAGTTATTATGACACAACTCCACTCCGGAGGAAAATTTGATGGAAAAGCATATAAAACCGCGGGCGGGCTTCATGGAGTAGGAATTTCTGTCGTCAATGCTCTGTCAGATGATATGGAAGTTGAAGTTGCACGAGAACGAAAACTTTACCGCCAACGCTTCTCACGCGGTATTCCTCAATCTGGATTGGAAGATTTGGGAGATGTTTATAATCGCCGTGGTACACGTGTTCGTTTTCATCCTGATCTTGAAATTTTTGGTGAAAAAGCAGCTTTTGATCCGGAAAAAATTTACCAGATAGCACGCTCTAAAGCCTATCTTTTTGGCGGTGTAAAAATTCGCTGGACTTGTGATCCCGTCATACTTGAAGGCATAAAAAATATTCCTGAAAAGGCTGTTTTTCATTTTCCCAATGGGCTTAAAGACTATTTACTTGCGTCATTAAAAGATGAATATCGCGTCACATCAGAAATTTTTTCTGGAAAAATACAACAAAATAATGGTCATGGTTGTGTTGAATGGGCCATCGCTTGGCATGGCGGAGATCCTTGTGTGCAATCTTATTGCAATACTATTCCTACCGGAGAAGGTGGAACACACGAAACAGGACTGCGTCAAGCTCTTTTGCGTGGCTTAAAATCTTACGCTGAGTTAATAGGAAACAAGCGCGCAGCAATCATTACATCAGACGATATTATGATTTCAACAGTGGCAATACTTTCACTTTTCATCAAAAATCCTGAGTTCGTTGGACAAACAAAAGATCGATTAGCAACAATCGAAGCGCAACGTATCGTTGAAAATGCAATCCGCGATCCTTTTGATCATTGGTTAGCAAACTCCCCCCAAGAAGCAACGAAACTTCTTGATTGGGTTATTGAACGTGCTGAAGAACGTGTTAAACGACGTCAAGATAGAGAAATAAGTCGAAAAACAGCTGTCCGTAAATTACGTCTTCCTGGTAAGCTTGCAGATTGTAGCCAAAACCATGCTACGGGTGCTGAATTATTCATTGTTGAGGGGGATTCTGCAGGGGGATCTGCTAAACAAGCAAGAAATAGAGCAAACCAAGCAATTTTACCTCTTCGTGGTAAAATCCTCAACGTTGCCAGTGCAGCCCATGAAAAAATGAATTCAAGCCAAACAATTAGTGATCTTATCCTAGCTCTTGGATGTGGAACACGCTCTAAATATCGTGAAAAAGATCTCAGATATGAACGTATTATCATTATGACAGATGCAGATGTTGACGGTGCTCATATTGCGTCACTGCTCATTACCTTCTTTTTTCAAGAAATGCCTGACCTTATTCATCAGGGACATTTATATCTTGCCGTCCCTCCCCTTTATAGAATATCGCAAGGAGGAAAAGTTGCTTATGCACGTGATGACATCCATAAGGATGAGCTACTTAAGACTGAATTTACAGGAAAAGCTAAAATTGAAATCGGGCGTTTTAAAGGGCTGGGTGAGATGCGTGCGGAACAACTTAAAGAAACAACGATGCATCCTCAAAAACGTACATTGCTTCGTGTTTCTATTAATGCCGTTGAAATACAAGAAACAAAAAAGACCGTAGATAATCTCATGGGAACAAAACCAGAAGCACGATTTCGTTTCATACAAGAAAACTCTACTTTTGCTTCTAATTTAGATATCTAATGTAAAAAAATATCTCTTTTAAACTACTGCAGCAGCATCAATCACACGCAGTTGTGGATTGATCGTTCCATTCCAATAATTCAAACTAAGATGACCAGCTAAATGAATCATCTCACCAATATTTTTCGACAAAAAATCACCAAGCGCTGTCCCTACAGCACGAAAAGCTATTCCTTGCAGTTTCTTACCTTCCACATTAGATACAATGAGGCGAAGATGTCCTTTACCAACTTCAGATAGGTTCATTAATCGATGAGAGGGAAGAACAAAAACAGGTGTTGCATTCCCTGTCCCAAAAGGCCCAGCCTTTTCAAGCAACTCAAATAGTGCTTGATTAACACCAGAAGCAGAAAGAGAACCATCTATACTAAGAGACTTTTTTGCATGTAATTGTGAAACCATGACAGAAACTTTTTCTTCTAGCCATTTTCGAAAGCTTTCAATTTTTGTTGATTGAATTGTAATGCCCGCTGCCATACTATGTCCCCCTCCTTTTTCTAATAAATTGAGTGTAACAGCCTCACGAACAAGTTCCCCTAAATCTATGCCACTAATTGAGCGTCCCGATCCTACGCCATTTCCATCTTCTTTCAATGCAATAGCAAAAACAGGACAAAAAAAACGCTCTTTGAGACGGGAAGCAAGAATACCGATAATCCCCGGATGCCATTCTTTATGGGAAATGACAAGTGATAATGGTGTTTCTTGATCTTGATAAATAGAAGCAATATAAGATTCCGCCTGTGCTAATTGAATGTTCTCCATTTCTTGGCGTTCTTGATTAAGTTGATTTAATTGTTCTGCTATTCTGTCCGCCTCATCTTTATCCTCACAACTGAGTAAACGTGCCCCTAAAGCTTGGTCGCCAATACGTCCTCCTGCATTAATTCTAGGGCCTAACAAAAAACCTAAATGAAAACTATTAAGCGGCTCACCTATCCGTGCAACCTTTGTTAAAGCTGCTATCCCAGGATTATGCATAGAACGAGCAACTTGAAGTCCTTTCATCACAAAAGCGCGGTTAACCCTCTGTAATGGAACAACATCACATATGGTTGCCAAAGCAACAAGATCAAGCATACTGAGAAGATCAGGCAACGGCCCTTCGAATTGTTTTTTCCGCAGTAAACGATGAACCCAAGCTAACGTAACAAAGACAACACCTGCCGCACATAAATGCCCTTGTCCAGAAAAATCATCAGGGCGATTAGGATTGACAAGAGCAACGGCTTCTTGATGAACCTCTGACATTTGATGATGATCTAAAATGATAACATCAGCACCTGCAAGCCTTGCTGCTTTGACGGATTCTGAACTGTTCGCTCCACAATCAACAGTAATAATTAAACGGGCACCTTCTTGCACAAGCATCCTCATTGCTTGTTCATTTGGCCCATAGCCTTCAATAATACGATCAGGAATATAAATTTTGACTTCAATCCCAAAATAGCGAAAAAAACGTGCTATGAGTGCTGATGCGCAAGCGCCATCAACATCATAATCACCAAAAACAGCAACCTGTTCTTGATTAAGAAGAGCCTTAATAATACGCTCTGCTGCGCATTGCATATCAACAAAACTTTCTGGATCAGGCATGAGCGTACGCAATGTTGGATTAATAAAAGCAACAGCTTCAGTTTCATCCACATCTCTTGCCGAGAGAACACGGGACAATTGATCTGGAAAACCAAATTTTTGAGAAATAGCACGCGCATTATTGATCCCTTGAATATCAAGGGCATCTAACCAAGCCTGACCACAAGCAGAAGATTCAACATTGAGAAAATAACGAGAGCGCTGCATTACTGCTTATGTTATAATGAAGGCGAATAAAATACAATCACGCGTTCAAGATAAAACAGTCTTTTACCACATTCATCCGCAATAAAGTGCACATAAGTACTTCCCTAATATAAGGTATTAAAATACCTCACTTATAACGCACTGTTTTATAAAGTTTTTATTTTCTCTTGACGTAAATCAAAAGACATTATATCAGAGCAGATAATATGCGTTAAATACTTCGCTGTGCTAACAATTTTCAACGCAAACAATGAAAATGCCCTCATACTACAGGGGCTGTAATTAAAGGATACTTCTATGGCAACTTTTTCACAAAAGCCAACTGAAGTGGTGAAAAAATGGGTTATTATTGACGCAGAAAACCTTGTTTTAGGTCGTCTTGCCACATTTGTTGCGAACCGCTTACGTGGCAAACATAAAGCTACATTTACGCCACATGTTGATGATGGAGACAACGTCATCGTCATCAATGCCGATAAAATAGCTCTTACCGGTAAAAAATATACAGATAAAAAATATTATTGGCATACTGGCTATATTGGTGGAATCAAAGAACGTACAGCACGTCAGCTTCTTGAAGGACGTTTTCCCGAACGCGTTATTGAAAAAGCTGTAGAACGTATGATTCCGCGTGGTCCCCTTGGGCGCCGTCAATTGAAGAATCTCCGTGTCTATGCTGGAAATCAACATCCACATGAAGCACAACAGCCCGAGTCTCTTGACGTTAGTGCTTTAAACCGCAAAAACAAAAGGATTGCTTGATTATGGCTGAAATTAATTCTCTTGCTGAGCTCAGTGTCGTAACAAATACTGTAGAAGCTCATGAAAATGTCGCTCCCATCCACGTACAAAAGCTTGATTCACAAGGGCGTGCTTATGCAACAGGAAAACGTAAAGATGCTGTTGCTCGCGTATGGATTAAACCAGGTTCTGGAAAAATTACCATTAACAACAAAGAATTTGACAAATATTTTGCTCGTCCTGTTTTGAGAATGATTCTTCGTCAACCAATTGTTGCAACAAATAGAGATACCCAATTTGATATTATTGCAACCGTTGCAGGTGGTGGTCTTTCTGGACAAGCTGGTGCAGTACGCCATGGTATTTCAAAAGCTTTAACTTATTACGAACCAGAACTTCGTCCAATTTTGAAAAAAGGGGGGTTCCTTACCCGCGATAGCCGTGTTGTTGAACGTAAAAAATACGGTAAAGCAAAAGCGCGTCGTTCTTTCCAGTTTTCGAAACGTTAATTCCAATATTTGTCTAATATTTCGTATAATATATAGAGCCCCGTTTTTATCGGGGCTTTTTTCGCTCTGTTAAAACAGATTTTTAGATGAATGTAGGAATAAATCTATACCACTTAGAAGAAAACAAGAGCGAAAAACGACCACTTCTCTTAAGAGAAAAACTAAGAGACATAAACTAAAAAAATCAAAATTTCCTTTCAATTTTTCAAGTCTGTTTTGATAACTTTAATATATCCACCTGCTAAAGTACAAAAATACTTGCATGATAACTTTAGCAATCTCATACACATTTCCAATGTCTTTTTTTATCATCACTTAACAAAACTTTAGTCCACAAAATGCTTTACCATTGTGATAAAATGGGGGACAGAAATAGGCTTTGACATATATTCTTCACATCCACTGGCACGAATTCGTTCCTCGTCTCCCTTCATAGCAAAAGCTGTTACAGCAACAACAGGGATTGATCTCAGTTCCTCATCTCCTTTTAATTGTTTAATAACATCTATTCCAGAGACCTCTGGTAACTGAATATCCACAAGGATAAGAGACGGCATCGATGAACGCGCCAAATCTAATGCCATAAGACCATTACGTGTTTCAACCGTTTCATAGCCACTCGCTTCTACAAGATCACGAAATAACTTCATATTAAGTTCATTATCTTCCACGATCATGACTTTCTTTGACATTCGTATAACTCCGCCCTTCTCAGATAAAATAAAGAAATAGAAATGAATCCACATTCTCTTTGTTTAAGATAAAATGATAAAAAAAATTGTAAACTACAAAGAGACAAAAAGCCTCCAATAAAAGAATTTTTACGAATATTTGTAAGACGCATCACTATAATTTTTCAGTTCATCAGAATGAAAATTCACAATAACCATGATTGTATTACTCTATATTTTTTAGTAGATATATAAAGTTTATGGATATCTCAATTAAAGCAGATGATAACCCTGTTACTTTTGTAAAAAGATATATATTTTCATCATAGAAAAGATATTAACTACAAACTTAGTTCAAATGCATATTTTGAAGAGAAAAAATTAATTAGCTTTTAAAAGCAGCTGATTATTTAAATTTAATCCCCTCTACACTGCTATCGTACAAACAATATCTTAATGATATAAAAGGATAAATTTATCAATATCATTAAAAGTAAAAAACAAATAAACCGTGATTAAATATCACGGTTTATTTAATATAAACATTTAATAACAAAATAATTTAAAGTTCATCAAGGATTAAGAGCCCATGCACTATGAGCAACAGCATCAAACGTTCTTCCACCTGTCGCTCTGTTAGGACTCGGTGGCTTTCTCGTAAAGAAATATACAAGATATGCGATTAAACCAAAAAACGCGGTCTCTAGTCCCATTAAAGCTACAACCTTTTGGACATTTTCCTCAGCACCTTGTCCTCCAAATTGGCTCATAATCATATTAACAGCTTTAGTAACCCCATTTTCTTGTGTCATTACAGAAATGAAACCAGTATTTTGAAATCGATCATTTAAAGAATCGGCATTAGCACCCAAAACCTGTGAAAAGAAAATAGCCATTGCAACAACATACACTATACAATGCTTAAATATTTTCATTACAACCACCTATATAATATTGAATAAAATAATTTATATTTACTGTATCCTCTAAACAAAAATATCGCATCATCTATCGATAATTTCTATTTATATTCTTAGAATAATAATATAACACAAAATTTTAATTAATAAATTTATTTTAATTATCCTTTTATATTATATGATATTTATTATTAATACAATGCATATTTAATTTACGTTGTCAATTATTTACTTTGTGTTTTTGTAGTGATATAACTAATTTATTGTTTTGTTATAATTTTATTTTTAAAATATATAATTAAAATATTATATTGTTATTTTTAGTTACACATAATGTTTTTAATGTAGAACAATAAATTTTTTATAAAAAGTATATTATTGAAATATTCTAATACAATAATTTTTCTTATTATAGATTGAAAATAAATAGCGAACCGCGTAAAACTTAGCGCACACACAAGCTTAGCTCTTTGATTGGAAAAACTTAAGTAACTTTGATATACATAGATTTTTTTTATTTGTAAACAATCTGTAGTTTATATGCCCAATCAAAATTTGTTTTTGTGTTCTTATGTTGTCTAAAACGCTTTTATTATACATCAATATAGCTATATAATAATAAATCAAAAAATCTTACCTATATAATTTAAAAGAAAAATTTAGAATAAATCATACGTTATTAAAAGAAATAAGTAGTCATAATACTGAAAAATAGAAGACTCTTTATAAATACTCATACTGCTACGGTATTTATTTTTTTCTTATATAATTTTTTAAAATTTTAGTAAAAAAATGTAAATGATACGCGAAAAATTCTCAATCTTTTCAAGATTTATATCTCAAATCACACCATTTTAATACTAACCATCAAAATTATATGATAATTTATTTTACAACATAACATTCAAGCATTATTTTTGTTTATTAAAAAAGAAACTGTCTAGATTTATTTTTCTATTTATTTCTTTAGCAAAAAATTAAAAACATAATTTTATTATTTATTACTGTAATCTATATATTAATAATAATAAATAAATTAATATACTACAAAATAACGATAATGATTGAATGAAATGCTTTTATAATAACTGTAACAAAATACGTCTATATTAATAATATCAACCATATAAATTAAAAACTAAATTAAATAATAATTATATTTAAACATAAGTTATATATTTATATGAAGTAATATAATAATATTAAACTTACTAAGATATAAGTAATAATTAAATTTTCTGAATTAAAACATAGAAAATTATAATTGACAAACATCCTAATAATATTTGTAAATATGTTTTTTTATTAACATATCTACAAAATTATTATGTTTTAGAGATATATTGCAGATATTCTATAAATTACCAACATTGATAAGAGTGATACACAGATCCAAAGTCCCACCGACTAAAGCACCGTTTATACTACCATCCACTGTACCTAGTGCTACACTGCTGCAGCTGAGGCATCACCTGTTACAGCTAACGCAGCTGCTCCTATGATTCCTCCAAGAGCTCTGGCCTCTACCGCTCCAATAGGCACCACTATTGCTGCCCCTATTTGCTCTGCTATTTTTTCGTCCCACTACATGAAACACCAGAATCATATGATAGGTTCAAACTTCCCATTTCTAATCTCTTTATATATTTAACATTTTATCACAATATTAAATCTCAAATAATTATTATATTTTTTAGAAAAATAAAATATTATTATAATATAAAATACAAAGTTTTCTTACCAAAATCATGAAATGATGACTCACCTCAATAATTTTTTATCCTTTTCTTGGTTTACAAAAAACACTAGAAATACATTTTTATGACGTTATTGAATCAATCTTGTTACTATTCATCGTCTTACCATTCGTTTTTGGCATCAAACTGCCATCTAACTCAAATAAAACTGATCTGAAATCAAGCCATTATCTCTGGTTTCTGTTCTCCCTTACTAACAGCTGTGAGAACATGCCAATATTACTCATCAATATATTTAACAAAAAACACCGCTGTATAAATTTTATATGCCTTTAGCGTCGGCGTAAATAACAATATTCTACAGCACAATAAAATTATTCACTCAATTTTTTTATTTTTATACATCAGGCAGACTTTTACATTATCCCCCTAATCCATTAAATTTACGCATTGTTTTCTTATAGACCATAAAAGTCATGGCAATAGAAAGAAAAGTGCTCAACAGAAGATATCCGATATTCCATTCATTTTTACCAAGCAGGAATGATACAGGGAGGGAAGCAGAAAAAGCTAAAGGCAGCAAAAACAGCAGCCATTTCACAAGATTTAAGGGATAGATTGCTATGGGGATAAAGGAAAGTTGGTAAAGCATGGCATGAAAATAAGCGACAGGCATCTTACGGTTGGTCATGAATGTTATAAAGTTAAACATCATGAAAAAACACATGTTTACGATAAAGGCACAACCAATTGCAATGATAAAGGAAAACCATTTCAGCTTTATTTCCGACATATCTGGTAGAGAGACAAATGAATAAGCACTCACACCAACAAGCAAAAATTTAATCAGATAAAGAGGTCTGCACCAGCCAAGCAAGATTAACAGCCAAATTGAAACAGGCTTTGTCAAATAGCCCTCAATTTTACCTTCTGCTACTTTTTCAAAAAATGTTTCAATAGAACTGGTAAAAATATTTAAAAATATTCCAAGTAAAATGAAGACAACAAAGATAAAATGAATTTCATCTCTGCTATAGCTCCCAATATTTCCTGAAAAGCAAGAAATTCTGTCAATAAAGGTGAATTGAATAAAATAATAGCACAGAGAAAGAATAAATTCTCCAAAGAAGTTTTTACCATAAACAAGTTGTCAGCGCATATTCATACCGATAAAATAAAGAATTATTTTCATCTCATCCCCCCGCTCCATGATACGCTTTCATTCCTTTTTTCCAGACAAGATGAATAAAAAATAAAAGACACAAAATATAAAAAATACTCCCCAACATCAATTGTTGAAACACCGCTAAGTTTTTTGTGGAGAGGAATTCGGCAGGGGCTGATATGATGAAACGATAAGGATTAAACTGCATCAATGGAATAAGCCATGTTGGCCAAAAAGAGGGAGGTAAAAGAGTACCGCCAAGAAGTGCTGAACTGAGAATACTAAAAGAGAGCAAGATATTGTATTCAATCACCCAGAAACTCAATAAGGCAATGGCAAAGGAGAGGAAAAAACACAACAATTGCGAGAGAACAAAAATAAGAAAAAATAATAAAAAAGCTATGATCAATCCTAAAATATTTTCGTATGATAAAATAAGCTTTACAGTAAAAAGAGCGATTAAGGGAATGGCATAGAGCACACTTTCACCCAAAAAGGGTAACAACATTTGTGTCATGTAACTGAATGGTTTGGTGAGATAGACTTCTAATTGCCCTTCTTTCACATGCTTAGAGAAAGATTGAATGATGCCGTAACCATTATTTAAGCGTGAGAAAACTAAGGCAAAGGCATAATAATACATCATATCATGAAAACCAAAACCGTTTATGTTGTCGCCCATATCAGAAAAAAGCGCATTCCACAACAGAAGTTGAATCATGAAAGGCGAGAGCGTCCCCATGACAAAATCAGTAAAAAACATGGCTCTGTCACTGAGGATGGTGAGCAGTCCGTTTTTGGCGAAGAGAAACAGAGCAAAGCAATGGTTAGATAAATTCTTTAAATTTAACACGGAGTATCTCTTCAAGTGAGGGAGTGGATACAGAAAACGGACAGTTAAGTTCTGTTGCGATTTCTCTTATGAAACGTGGAACATCTTCACGCAACAGTGAAATATCGAGTGTACATTTTTCATTGTTAAAGTGTTTCTCTTGTAAAGGAGCAGACAATTTTATGGCGAGTTCATCAATGTTTTTTATAAGGGTTGAGGGTGTTGGCAAATGTTCACAAAAAACAGTTATTCTCACACAAGAAGGGATCATCTCTTTAAACCTATCCATAGTGCCATGAAACTGCTTCTTTCCTTTATGCAAAAGAATAATATCATCAACATAGCCATCAATATCTCCCATATCATGACTGGTGATGATATATCCTTGTAGCTTGTCAGCGGGTTTTGTATATTTTGACACCAGGTTTTGTACCAATTTATTTTCTTTTAAAGGGTTTTTAAGGTGTTTTCAAAGGGTCTTCAAAGACCTTTCAAAGATCATTTAGAGCCTC